>JBDRPV010000078.1:0-4881 GCA_043826745.1 Parcubacteria group bacterium | reverse complement strand
AAAGGCGTAACCGACCCGGAAAAGAAAAGAAAAATTATCGGCGAGTTATTTATCAGGATATTCGAAGCAGAAGCTAAAAAAATTGGTGGAGTGAAATGGCTAGTTCAGGGTACATTATATACAGACGCTATTACTTCCGGAGTTAGTGTAGGTAAAAAAGCCGCGGTGATAAAATCACACCATAATGTGGGCGGCTTGCCCAAGAAATTTGGTTTTAAATTAATCGAACCATTTAGGTGGTTATACAAAGATGAGGTTAGAAAAGTCGGGAGTATATTGGGATTGCCTAATGAAGTTGTCCATCGTCAGCCTTTCCCCGGACCTGGTTTAGCCGTACGGATAATCGGGGAAATTACCAAAGAGAAATTGGATATTCTGAGGCAGGCTGACTGGATCGCCAGGGAGGAAATAGAAAAAGCCGGTTGGCACAGGAAGTCCCAGCAGTATTTCGCTGTCCTGCCGACCATCAGGTCGGTCGGAGTGCAGGGGGATTCCCGGACTTATGGTTATTCAATAATCATACGAGCGGTCAGTACCATAGATTTCATGACAGCTGATTGGACACCTTTTCCACATTCTTTGTTAGCTAAAATTTCAGTCAGGATCACCAATGAAGTTAGTGAAGTAAATAGGGTAATGTATGATATTACTTCCAAGCCACCGGGGACTGTGGAGTGGGAATAGTTAATATTATTTATAAAAAGGCTACTTGTATAAAAGAGCCTTTTTTGATAAGGTAATATAATTTGAAATAGTTCTTTTAGTTTAAAAATAGAGCAAATTGACAATAAACGAACAAAAAGAGAAAGGAGAAATCCATGGTTGATTCTGCTGTGATCGAAAAGTGGTTAGAGTCACTATTTAAATTGAAAAATAACCGCAGATTTATGGTTCTCTGTGGTGGTGAATGGGGAGATGGTGGTAAAGGTAGTATTGAGAGCCCTCTCCTGCCGTTTTTTGATGTCTGTGTGCGTGTATCCGGCGGTGCCAATACCGGCCGTACCCGAAATGTGGCTACCCTCGGTGGTGAGGACAAATCATTCGTCTTTCACCTTATACCAAGTGGTTGGGCAGATGGAAAACCATCGTATATCGGCGATTGGGTTTTGATAGACCTGGAGCGGCTCAATACTGAAATCCGTGATTTGGTAGCCCTGCTGGGATTCACTCCGCAGGCTCCGCTTCAAATCAGTCCCAAGGCTCCGATATTCCTGCCATATCATCGATTTTTTGAAATATGGCTTGAGCATTGTATGGGCGCCGGAGCGGTGAAGACCACCGGCCGCGGTATTGGCCAAATAATTGCGTTGGCTGACTTAAGGATTGGTCCGCGTATGGGTCATCTTTTATATCCGGACACGCTCAGTAAGTGGGTAACGCAGATTTGGGATATTTTTGAGGATATCTTCAACAAGTCCGCATCACTTATACGTCTGGCTGAAGAAAAGGCTGGTGTACCCGAACTAGATCGCTTCAAGCTCTCGGACTACACTCCGGACAAAGTCGTACAAAAGCTTTTAGCAGATGCTGAAGGTTTAACACATCTGATTGCGTTTGATTTTGATTCGCAGCTTCTGGATCTCGCAAAGAAGAACGTTGCAGCCCTTTTCTGCCTGACCCAGGGCTGGGGACTGACCCACCGCGGTACATATCCCTTCTGCTCATCCACACAGATTACAGCGCAGGCCGCGTCCTATTGCAGTGGTGTTCCGATGAAGTACTTTGGTCCGATCGGCCAAGTTGGCAAGTTGGATCCTACCCGAGTCGGTGCTGGCGACGGGCCCACCAACATGGGCTGGGGCCGCTTGGAAGCAGAGCAATTCGCACTAGATAATCCCAAACTCTATTCGATACTAGGAGACAAGTGTGATCAGGAAGCCCGTGCGCAGTTCCTACTCCGTAAGCTGGAAAGGATAAACTCCGGTGAATATGCACCGGTAGATGTGGCCATGTACTGGCAAGTACTTTTAAACGAATTGGGTGCTTCTACTGGACGTGGACGTGAGGTCTTGTGGCCCGATCTGTTTGCCACAGCTTGTGGGGCGGCTTCGAACGGAGCGGACTTTATCGCTCTCACTCGGTTGGACGCACTGTCGGGTATGAAGTTCGATCTAAAGCTCGGATATGAGTACTGCATTGATGGTGTACCATGCAAGGTACCAGATTATCCTACACCGATTGAACGGCTCGCAACGGTTAATGTAACTTTCGATAATGTACCGATTAATCTTGTGGAAGTTGATCTGGCTGGAATCGAAAGTGAAGAAGCTTTTCCTCCGGATATTGTAACGCTTCTCGCTAAGTGGGAGAAGTATGGAGGAGTACCGGTAGGAATCGCATCCTTTTCCGGCGGACGCGACGGTAAGGTATTTCGAAATATCGCCTAACTCTTTTTTCAGGAGGATTCAAAAAGTAAAAGCCCCGGTCTTCGGATCAGGGCTTTTTTGTATTGACCAAAAAAAACAAAAGTGGTAAGCTGATTTAATTTAAAATAGATATTTGAAAACAAAATAATATTAAAGAGAAGGAGGTAGAATTATGCCAGAAAAACTGCGGGTTCTTGATAGCACGATTTATCAGAGCCCATTTGTAGAAAGGTATGCGTCTCGCCAGATGCTTGGCTTGTTGTCAGATGATATGAAGTTCAAAACCTGGCGTCAGGTCTGGGCTGCGATTGCAAAGGTCCGCATGCTTATGAACGCGGGCGTAACAAAAGATCAGGTGGATGAAATGTACCTTCATCTACCGGACCCTATCGATTATCAAATGGCTCGTGAATTTGAGACTCGTTTTGGTCATGACGTCATTGCCCATCAGCGGACATTCGCCACGGCATGTCCACTCATCGGTTCTCTCATGCACGATCTTTTGACGAGCTGCGATATTACTGATAATGCCGATTTAATCATCATCCGAGACTGTCTGGGGATGATTCGTGAGAAGGTTGTTCGTTCGATTTTCCATCTTTCAACCTTTGCTAATTATCAGGCGAAGGTATCAGTCCTCGGATATACACATATGAAAGAGGCATCTTTGGTCACGGTTGGCAAGCGTGTCTGCGGATGGATTCGCGATTTGATGGATATCCTTACCGAGTTTGATACGGTTATCGCTAGTTTGAAATTACGAGGCATCAAGGGGCCGACCGGTACGCAGGCTGGCTTCCTCTCACTGTTCAGTGGTGATCATACTAAGGTTCTGGAAGCCGAGCAGCGTTTCGCCGATGAGCTTGGATTTAAAGACTGCTATCCGATAACCGGTCAGACATACTCACGACTTATTGACGTGAGCGTCATTTCCGTGCTTTCCAAACTGGGTGCAGTAGTTCAGAACATCGGTTGGGACATCAGATTTTGGCAGCATTTGAATGAGGTACAGGAACCGTTTGGCGAGGAGCATAGGGGTTCGAGTGCCATGCCGTTCAAGAAGAATCCTAAATACGCGGAGCGGTTGTGCGGCCTCGGTCGTTTTTTAATGTTTCTCGTCAATCCGGCGCTAGGTACTTATGCTGATCAGGTATTTGAGCGCACCCTTGATGACAGTGTCTGCCGTCGACTGTTTATACCCGAGGCATTCCTGGCTGCTGATTCTGTACTGCGAATCCTGCAGTACATCGCTCAGTCACCGATCGTTAATCTCGACATGATACAAACCAATTTAAAGCGATCACTACCGCTCATGGCGACGGAACGTTTACTTGCCGTTATGGTGGAAGTTGGAGGAGATCGCGATCAAGCGTATCAAAGGCTCCAAAAACATAGCTTCACGGCAATGAAGAAAATGATGAGCGGTGGAGATAATAATTTCGCTCAGCTCGTTTCCGATGATCCGTTCTTCTCACTGATTAAT
Organism: Parcubacteria group bacterium; assembly: GCA_043826745.1. Classification (GTDB taxonomy): domain Bacteria; phylum Patescibacteriota; class JABMPQ01; order JABMPQ01; family JABMPQ01; genus JABMPQ01. The sequence goes on along the minus strand of JBDRPV010000078.1, from coordinate 1,032 downwards.
AATCAGTTATCTGAGCTGTTTGACCCCTCGAGCTTTACGGGGGCGGCTGTCCAGCAGACGAATAGTTTTTTGGAAACGGTCGTGGCGCCTGCTATTGATCCGTATAAGAGTATTCTCGACGTATGGGAAGAGCTACCGGTATGACATCAGACAATTGCCAATCTGCGTAACTTATTTTAGTGGAGGAATGTGCTATTTACAACGAAAGCCCCGATTTTCGGATCAGGGCTTTTTTATTTGCACACGATAAAAAAATAACCGCCGTGGATGTACCTCGGCGGTTTAGTATTGTTTTGTTTTATGATTTACTCGGTTTTATCCAAGTAATTCCTCAATCGAGATAGTGTGAGTTACTTGGGGGCTGAGAAATTGTTCATCTCCTTGAGCGACGGGAATTTTTTTTATGCCATCATTGGGTTCGGGGGAACTGAGATCAATTTTTTCATCGGTGATTTGATCCTGAGCCCTTTTTCTGATTTTGGCCGTCGAATTTATTCCACTTTGGGACATAGATATCCTCCAATTGCTTTTTAAATTTTTGATTTAAAATATTATGAAAAAAATCATAATTTAGCCGGAGGACCGTGAGGATTATTGATAAGGTACAATATTTACCTCTTTGTTAAAGGTTAAAAAGGATTGAAAATTAGCGGTAGGTAAGTAGATAGGTACTAATTTAATTATATATTAAATATAGTCAAATTACTATCTATCTGGTCGTGCTAGCCCCCGCCAAAGGCTGATATTAGTATTTATTTAGTCTTAATTGGTCGGGGTGGGGAGACTTGAACTCCCGACCTCATCGTCCCGAACGATGCGCGCTAGCCAACTGCGCTACACCCCGTTAATAAGGGTATTTTAGCATAATTATATAGAAAATGAACAATCGATTGTGAATATTATAATAATTACATTCTAATGTCAACAGCTTTTACGCATATTAAAAAAATGGTAAAATTAAGTTATATTATGCAAATTAAAGCTATAAAAACCAAGCTGTTTATTCCTCCCAAAGATGATTTATTTAGGGAG
>JBDRPV010000077.1:0-11051 GCA_043826745.1 Parcubacteria group bacterium | reverse complement strand
CTTTGAGAATATCTAAATATTCTTGGGAAGTACCGACGAAAAATTTTAGTTCCTCGCCCGCTCCACCCGTTTGGCCTCCTTGCATCGAAGGCTCATTCATAATTTCCCAATATTTTAACGGGATTTCCAAGCCCGGCATGTCATCCTCTCCGTCACCATCATATCTCTCTACCACTTTGGCCAAAAAGTCAGTGTAAGCTGTCATATCACAAGGCTTGCCCACTTTTACTTTACTTCTACCCTTAATACCTTCGGCTTCGTACTTCGATTCCAGATGACAGGTATCTTGGTCCCAATTGGCGAAAGGTTTTAAATTAACTAATGGATAAATTCCTTGCTGTTGCAAATGTTGCATCTGCTCATCAGTGCGCGACCAATCAAGTTCACCCTTAACCTGCTCAACATCGTCCCAGATAATATCAAAATACCTAGCCCAATATGCACCAGTAGCAACAGATACCTTAGAAAGATGAGTAGCCTCTTTGGTAGGATCTAATTTTAATGTTTTTGCTTTTTCGACTTCCAGCTTGCTTCCCTGAGACTCATCCGATTCAGTAGTCGATTGAGAGGTTTCTTCGTCCTGAGGCTCTTTAACAATCTTTTGATAACAAAAATAACCACCAACTAACGCTCCTGCCAAAAGCGAAACAGCCAGTAGAATAATTAAAACCAGTATAAACCTTTTCATTTGGATTATTTTATTTTTATTATCTGTTTTTATTATAGCCGATCGCTTTACTTTTTTCGAGATGATCTGTGCTCAGAACGCTTAGAGTGTTTTTTCTTCTGGAGAAAAGATAAGGTCTTAGTATTAACAGACATGGTTGAAACAATTAATTCCATCTGATGCTTCCACATCCGATACATCACAAAAATAATTAAGATAATGCCAGAAAATATTGCGGCGTAAACTCCCCCTTTGGCTAGCTCTTTGGCTTTGCCTATTTGAGCGACCAATCCACTGAAACCAGTAATACTATCTTTCATATTCTTCAGCTTGGCAACATTTTCTTTGACTTTGTTATAATCACCCTCAATACTACGAAAAGCTAAGATGTGCTCCTGCGGAGTAAGTGTTTCTTCCTGTTGTTTCTCCTTTATCTTGCCCAGTAAATCCAAGTTTTCTTTTTTCAACTCTTCGGCTTGTGCTTGGTAGATAGTACCAGCTAGCTCCACGGCTAAACTTTCCGTATCTTTTCTCAGGCTGACCAGTTCAGTTGAGGATATTGACCATAAATCTTCCACTTCGACTCTTTTTACTTTACTTTCCCGCGGATTGATTATTTCTGACACCGCTACCATTAGACATTGATTCTCTTCACTATACTCAAGCTGCAAGCCTTCGTCATACTTGATCACGTGTTCTTCCCTTACCTCCTCAGGCAAACAAGCTTTATAGTGCACTTCTCGTTTTCCTTTAGCCGGATTCGTTAACAGAATATTGAAACCGATAGAATCAAAAGTATACCAGGTAGTAGTAGCTGGGCTTTCCTGGTTACTTCTCAAATATTCAATATTGTCTAGTAAGGCTTGGACATCCAGAACCTTATTCCTAGCTTCCTCGACACTAATGGTACCAGCCAGAGGGACTGTCAGGATTTCTCTGATAACACTATTTTTGTCTATCCATCTGCCAATTATTTTATCTATTTTGTCAGTAATGACTGTTAAGTTTTCTAGCACTTGATACATATCAATCACACTAACCGTACTCACTTGATCTACTTTACCTACTACCTCTTTCTGTTGTGATTTTAAATAATCAATTTTTCTCAATAACGCATTAATTTCTTGCTTTATATCTTGTAATTCCTGCGACTGGGGATCAGAACTAGTAATAGTCGATGGATTTGGGGGTAGTTGCCAATAAGTCCTACCAGAATCGTCCTGTTCGGTAGAAGTTGAGGTGGTCGGGCCACCGCTGTCATTATTTTTATTGTCTGAATCATCGTCTGACTGATTGTCATCTTTCTTGTCACCCGAATCACTGTCTTGGTCTTTTTCCGACTGATCTTCGTCTTTATCGGTAGATTCATCCTTAGTTTGGGTATCGGAGTCCTCTTTGTCCGGCTGGCTATCGTCCTTCTTTTCATCCTTATCCTCCGGTTTACTATCATCTTCCTCCTGGTCTGGTTCTTGACTGTCATCATCTGGTTTATCTTTTTCCTCTTCTTTCTCTTCTTCGTCATCCTCCAGAGAATAACCAACATTCACCTGTTTCACCTCTACTGGTTGCAATCCGTTAGATTGCAATAAAGCCTTAAACTGAAAAGTGCCCCCGCCAGCATCTTTGGCAAAATTAGCTATTTGCTTATTTACTTCGGTACCGGAATTAGATTGCTCTGAGGTTTTAGCTAATACCCACTTTCCTTTCGTAAAATAATACCAATTGGTACCATCGTTAGATAATTGATACCGTATCGCTCCTTGATTGTTTTTCCCCAAAGACTCAGAAAACTTATTCAACTGAGAAAATTCCGGCAGAGGAAACACACTAACAATACTCGGGGAATCAGTCGGGTAATGATCCGGCCCAATCCGGATATTTCTAATAGCTGGTGTATAAATTGGAGTATCATTTTCAAAAATTACTTTGTACTGGAAATAATTGTTTTCTGATAAATTTTGTAATTTTATAGTTGGGTTGGGATCTGCCGAAACAAATAAGTCTGAATAATACGAAGAATTGCTGCCGTCTGGCCCGATAAAGTCATTGCCACTACAGCTAGAAGTCGCACAAGTTCTAACTTGATATTTTACTCGAGCAATGCCCCGCAGATAATGATCGAAGACTTCCGACTCGGAAAGACTACGGCTAGAAATAGCTACCTCATCAATTGTCCCCCGGAAATAATATCTATCATAAGCCTGACCGATCTGTACGGGATATGCTTGCGTTCTAATTTGACCACTTTGAGCAGCTGATATTTTTTTTCGTCCATTAACATATCCTATAACCATCTTGCCATCATAGGTCATAGCTATATGATTCCACTGACCCGGCACTACAACGCCCTTAAGAGAATCAATTACTTTTCTCTCGCCTTTGTCGTTTATAATGCCAACTCGCAAACGTCCATCTTCCCTAATCGTCAATTCATAATCAAGCCTTTTACTTACCACGACATGAAAAACATGATCTTTGGCAATAAATTCAGGCTTAACCCAAGCTGAAACAGTAATGGCCTGAGTTGGATTCAAGCTAGCTGAATCAGGTACCGTTAAATAATCATCGACGCCATCAAACTTTAGTCCTTGACTAAACTTACCTTCGGCTCCATAAGCCACACTGTTATAGGGAACAGCTTGATTGCCATTGCCGCTATAATCAGTAATAAACCCCGAAGTCTCATTCAGGTGCAACAACAATTCATTTTCTTTCATATCTACATTTCCTCCTAAATAACCAAACTCAGCTTTCTTATAATTAGGAAGTTCTTTATCGTACGGGCGAAGGGATGTCCAAGCCAAACTGTCCCAAGTTACTTTGCTCCCAGCATCAATAACTCGCGAAATATATTCACCTTTGCCTTTTTGTCGACCACTTTGATTCAACATTATATAATCATTTCCCCACTCGGTATCATTATATTTACCACCACCAAATCCAAGCTTCGAACTATCATCATCTATCTGATCTACCTGCTTTAACTTGGCCACTCCTGGAGAAATTTCTATTTTATCAGTAGCAAAAGAATAATTAGCTGACTTATCAAATGACCAGGTAGCTCCCTCAGCCAAGATACTTGATGCTTGGTAAAAAACATAAAACCCAGAAGTACCAACTATTAAAGAAAACACTAACCAACAAACCAAAGCCAACCGTAGCGGTTTGAATTCCGGGTGTTTCTGCAAAACCTTAATATTGCTAAATAAGTTTGGGTGACCAACCAAAAAATCAGGAATCACTAGCTTGATAGACCAAACCAGTAAATGTTTTCCTCCTATAGCAAGCTTAGCTAAAGAATTGTTGATCCGATCGTAAGAAGCCAGTAATTTCTGGTAATCCCTTTTCGCTAGTGGCTTATGGTTTTTGTGTAAATGATTCCACCGCAGGCTGACAGCTCTTTTACGCGTTTTATTTGACTTTTTTCTACTCATGAAGGTTAATATTAAGTTTAATCAGAACGGGAGATTGTACCAGATATGTATTGAAATGAAAACACAAAATTTGTCAAATGTTGTTTTTGCCTATATTCAAGGGGTGTTCTCAGTAAATAACGGCTCATGAAACAAATTTATGCTTTATTCATTGCACAAAAGTTAAAATAAAACTAAAATAGAAAAAAGTCTGTAATTTGCTTGAAAATGAGAAAAAACAAAAACAATCGCGGTTTTACTCTAGTAGAACTGTTGGTAGTGATAGCTATCGTTGGCATCCTAGCCGCCTTAGTCTTGGTGTCGATGGTGCGTACTAGACAAAAAGGGCGAGACTCTAATCGTAGCAGTGACCTGCGACAGATAAGTCTATCAATGGAAATGGCCTATGACGATGGTCAAGCTTATCCTACTTCAGTTGCCATGCCCGCCACAATTGCTACCGTTGACAGCACTTACATGGATGCAGTCCCAACCGATCCTCAGGGAGGTAATTATACTTGGGTCGATAACACTGGCGATGATCAAGCCTACTGTGTCGGAGCTGGGCTAGAATTAGCGGATTTCTTTATCTGCGATCCAGCTGGATGTCGAGAGAGCGCAGCCAATTGTACATAGAATAGAATTCAGTCACAAAAAAAATCTAATGCTTTTTCCCTCAATATTCATAATAATTTTCGGACTGCTGGTCGGCAGTTTTCTTAATGTTGTTATTTACCGCCTCAAAATAAAAAAAACAGTGGTACGAGGACGGTCTTTTTGCCCGCATTGTCAACATGTGTTGCAACTAATTGATCTCGTTCCTCTTTTTAGTTTTATTTTTCAAAAAGGCCACTGTCGCTACTGTAATAAAAAGATTTCTTGGCAATACCCGCTAGTAGAGTTAACAACAGCGATAACTTTTCTGTTAGTTTTTTTAAAATTTCCAATCACCAATGTTTACCTGAGTGCAGGATCCGAATACGGCGCCCTTCTCGCTGGTTATCTAGTATTCACCGCCGTTCTCATTATTATTTTCACCTATGACCTCAAACACTACCTCATTCCCGACCGCATCGTCCTGCCGGGGACAGTCCTGGCTTTGGTCTTTAGCTTCCTTAATCCTAATGTTAATTGGCTACAAGCTCTGATCGGCAGCGTTATAGTTGGTGGCTTTTTTGCTTTAATAATATTTCTCACCAAAGGCAAGGGTATGGGCTGGGGAGACGTTAAGCTGGGACTTCTGATCGGCGCCTTACTGGGCTGGCAAGTGTCTTTATTGGCTTTGTTGATCGCTTTTGTGGGCGGCTCAATAATAGGTATCGGATTAATTGTGACGCAGCGAAAAAAATGGAAAAGCCAAGTTCCATTTGGGACGTTTTTAACTGTCGCTACTTTTATTTGTCTGCTTTGGGGAATAGAGATTGTGCAGTGGTATGTGGGGATGCTGGCATTAGGATAAGCTCATGAACAAATCTGCCGCTAAAAAACGCATCATCAAACTCCGCACGGAAATTAACCACCACCGTTATCTTTATCACGTCCGCGACACGCAAGAAATCTCGGACGCGGCTTTGGATTCGCTTAAAAATGAGCTAGAAAAAATTGAGCAGCAATATCCTGACCTAATCACGCCTGATTCCCCCACTCAGCGCGTCAGTGGCGAACCACTGGCAACCTTCAAGAAAGTAGCCCACGAAATACGTATGCTCTCGTTTAACGATGCCTTCTCTGAACAAGATATGGAAAGCTGGATCGGGCGTCTCCAACGCCACCTTGGTCAGAAAGAGCCATTCGATTTTTACTGCGAGCCGAAGATTGATGGGTTAGCTATTTCGCTGATTTACGAAAACGGTATATTTGTCGAAGGCTCCACGCGTGGTAATGGCCAGATGGGCGAAGATGTAACGCATAATTTAAAAACGATCGAGAGTATACCTTTGTGCATAGATACGAGCAATACAAGGACAGTCCTTGAAAAGATTGAACCTACCCTGCATTCCCGCCAACAGAGCGAAGGTATTAAAGGACTGTCTTTGAATCGCTTGGAAGTCCGCGGCGAAGTCTATCTCGATAAAAACGATTTCGACCTACTGAACAAAAAACGTGTTCAGAAGGATCTACCACCCTACGCTAATCCCCGTAACGTAGCGGCCGGTTCAATTCGTCAACTCGATCCAAAAATCGCGGCTGCCCGTAACTTAAAATGTTTCCTCTATAGCGTTGCCACCGACCTAGGCCAAACCACCCACGAGCAAGAACATATCATCTTAAATAAGCTTGGCTTCCGCGCCAATCCCCTAACCGCCCACGCCCAGAATCTCACCGAGGTATTCTCTTATTATAGGCAGCTCGGTAAAAAGAGAGACAGCCTCGATTACGAAATCGACGGGGTAGTGGTGATTGTTAATGATAATAAATTGCGTAATGAGCTCGGAGTGGTCGGCAAAGCCCCGCGCGGTGCCATCGCCTACAAGTTTCCCGGTGTCGAAGCTACTACTACCGTCAACGACATTAAAATTCAAGTGGGGCGCACTGGTACGCTTACGCCAGTAGCAGTACTTGAGCCAGTTCTAGTAGGCGGGGTGACAGTTACTCACGCTACTTTACATAATGAAGACGAAATTGAGCGCTTGGGAGTGCGCATTGGCGACACGGTGATCATCCAACGCGCCGGTGATGTCATCCCCGATATCATCAAAGTGCTGCCCAAAATGCGTACGGGCGCCGAGAAAAAGTTTACCATGCCAGCCAAATGTTTAGTCTGTGGTTCACCGGTGAAAAAGCCTGCGGGCGAAGTCAACTACTACTGCACCAATCCAGATTGCTACGCCCGTTTCCGGCGCAATTTAGCTCATTTTATTTCCAAAAAAGGTTTTGATATCGAAGGAATGGGACCAAAAATTATCGACCAATTAGTCGAAAATGAACTTATTCAGGATGCAGCCGATATCTTCACGCTCACCACCGGAGACCTAGTGCCACTGGAACGCTTTGCCGAAAAATCAGCTGCCAATATCGTTAAAGCGGCTAACGAGCGAAAAAAAATCGAGTTTGGTCGTTTTCTCTACGCTCTCGGCATCCGCCACGTTGGTGAAGAAACAGCCTATGATCTAGCTGAAAATTACGGCAGCTTAGAAAAATTACAACAAGCCTCCCGGGAAAAATTGGCCGCTATTCATGATATTGGCGAGGTAGTTGCGACCAGTCTTCATAAATATTTCCAAGATCCAAAAAATCAGGCACTATTGGCTAAATTACTCGCCGCTGGTGTTTCCCCACAAAAAACCAAACCGGTTGCCAAAAAACTAGCGGGTCAGACTTTCGTCCTCACTGGTTCGCTAGAAAATATGAGTCGGGAAGAAGCAAAAAAAATGATCCGCGACGCGGGTGGTAATATCTCCAGCTCAGTTAGTAAAAAAACCAACTATGTAGTAGCTGGCAAAGATCCCGGATCGAAATATGAGAAGGCGAAGCAGTTAGGGGTGAAGGTTATTGGAGAAAAAAGGCTTAAAGAATTGATTTGATATTTTTGCCATGATATACTGGCTTAGTACAAGCTAAAACTATGGATAAAAAGAGCACTACAAAAATTTCGCAAACCGAAGTCGAGCACATCGCTAAATTAGCTCGTATCGAGCTTAGCGAAGACGACAAAAAGACTTTCAGCACTCAGTTGACAGAAATTTTGCAATATATTAAAAAACTGGAGGAAGTCGACACCGATGACGTTGAACCTACTGCCCACTTCACCCAACTAGAGAATATTATGCGACACGATAAGGCAGAGCATGGTACTGGGCAAGAAGAATTAATTAAAGCTGCTCCAAAGAACCAAGGTGGCTGCGTCAAAGTAAAAGCTGTTCTAAAATAATGACCAATCTCAATACCCTCACAATCAAAGAAGCGCGTGAGAAGCTTGCCAATAAGGAAATTTCAGCCGTCGAGCTGACACAGTCTTGTCTTGATCGTATCGCCGAGACTGACAAGAAACTTAACGCTTTTTTGACGGTGACAGGAAAAGAAGCCCTAGAACAAGCTAAGGCAGCTGATAAAAAAATTGCCGCGGGTTCAGCTGAACCTCTGACTGGCATTCCTCTGGCAATTAAAGACGTCATTCTGGTAAAAGGAGTTAAAAACACGGCTGGTTCAAAAATTCTGGGAAACTATATCGCGGCTTACGACGCTACTGTTATTCGCAAACTTAAAGAAACCGGCGCCGTAATACTAGGTAAGACCAACTGTGATGAGTTTGCCATGGGTTCTTCGACGGAAAATTCGGCTTATGGAGTAACCAGAAACCCTTGGGATCTAGAACGAGTGCCAGGTGGCTCTTCCGGTGGTTCGGCCGCCGCTGTTTGCGCTGATCAATGTTTGGGAGCCCTCGGATCTGACACGGGTGGTTCGATCAGGCAGCCAGCTGCTTTGTGTGGTAACGTTGGCCTTAAGTTGACTTATGGGCGAGTCAGCCGCTACGGTTTGTCTGCCCTCGCTTCTAGCTTTGATCAGATTGGTCCTTTTGGTAAAACAGTCACTGACACAGCTTGGATTTTTAACGCTATTGCCGGTCATGACGAAAAAGATTCGACTAGTCTCACTGAAGATATGCCCGATCTTACTAAACTTTCCCCCCAGATCAAAGGAAAAAAGATCGGCATCCCGGAAGAATGTTTTGTTAAAGGATTAAACCCGAAAGTAAAAAAGCTGGTCAAGAACGCCGTTAAAACCTTAGAAAAACTGGGTGCTAAAGTGGATGAAGTCAGCTTGCCTAACCTGTCATATTCTCTGCCCGCCTATTATATAATTATGCCAGCGGAAGCTAGTTCTAATTTAGCCCGCTACGACGGCATTCGTTATGGTCGAGCCGCCAAAGCAGAAACTGATACTCTAATCGAAAATTACTTGAAAAACAAAGCGGAGGGGTTTGGTGACGAACCTAAACGTCGTATTATGCTTGGTACCTATACCCTCTCCTCTGGTTACTACGAGGCTTACTATACCAAAGCGCAAAAAGTACGCACTAGGATTATCGACGACTTTAAGCAAGCTTTTGCAGAATTTGATTTGTTAATTACCCCAACTGTGCCCGATGTCGCTTTCAAAATTGGCGAAAAAACTGACGATCCGCTAGCCATGTATCTCAATGATATTTTAACAGTCTCGGCTAACGTAGCGGGCGTACCGGCTATTTCTCTTCCCTGCGGCTTTGTCAACGACTTGCCAGTTGGCTTACAGATGATCGGCAATTATTATCAGGAGGAAACGATACTGGAAGCGGCGTTGGCTTACGAAGTGGCGACGGGGTGGGATAGTAAAAAGCCGAAATTTTAGAAATTAATTATTTCAACTATGCCCGAAAATATTCACCCCTCTAAATCTCCAAAACCTCACCCTCACCCTCCACACCCCAAGAAACCTGGCTACTGCGGAGTAATTGCTATAGCCGTGATTGTTGGTTTGATCACCAGCTTAATTGTTGGAATTACCACCAGCGGTCTCGGCAAGCTGGCGGTGGAAAAATTACAAGGCAAAGAAATTGAGAAAACGACCGAGCGCCAACTAGTAGAAGAAGAATCCGACACTATCAGCGCCGTAGAAAAAACCCGGCCGGCCGTAGTTAGCATTATTGTTACCAAAGACCTCAACCAGTATTATCAGCAATCAAGCTTATTTGATGATCCATTTTTTGAGCAGTTTTTTGGTGATATGGATTTTGACACTGACAGTGACTCCAGCAAGCAAAAAATCGGTGGTGGAACTGGCTTTATTATCACCGCTGACGGCTTAATTCTCACCAACCGTCACGTAGTCTCTGACACCGCCGCTAGCTACACAGTCATCGACAATAATGATAAAGAATACGAAGCGCAGATAATGGCCATTGATCCAACTAACGATATCGCCCTACTAAAAATTGACACCAACGATTTACCTACCGTCGAATTGGGCGATTCTAGTAACTTAAAAATTGGTCAGACGGTGATCGCCATTGGTTACACCCTGGGCGAATATCATAACACTGTTACTAAAGGCGTGGTCTCCGGCTTGGGTCGCGCTATTACGGCTGGTAGTAGTTCTGGTCAATCTACCGAAAGACTAGAAAACATCATTCAAACTGACGCTGCTATTAATTCTGGCAACTCCGGTGGTCCTTTGTTGACTTTAGACGGCAAAGTGATTGGCATTAATACAGCGGTCGATTTCTCTGGTCAGTCAATTGCCTTTGCCATTCCAATTAATGATGCTAAAAGTGACATCGAAAGCGTCAAAGCAGAAGGTAAGATTGTCACACCATATCTCGGTGTTCGTTACACTGTCATTAACAAAAAAATTGCTGAAGCTAACAGCCTTAAATATGAATATGGCGCCTTAGTCGCTCGCGGAGAAAGTGCTAGTGACTTAGCTGTCATCCCCGGTAGCCCAGCTGATAAAGCTGGTCTAGTGGAAAATGATATTATTTTGGAAATAGATGGCCAAAAGATTGATGAAGATAATGGCCTAGCTAAGGCGATACAGAAACACAAAGTTGGCGATGAAGTGAAGTTGAAAATTTATCATAAAGAGGAGGAGAAGGAAGTGACGGTTAAGTTGGAGGAGAGAGAGTCTTAAGGGCACGAATTAGCACAGATTTTTACAGATTGACACGGATACACAGATTTCACCTGTAAAAAATTTATCCTGAGCTTGTCGAAGGATCTGTGTAAATTCGTCTAAATCTGTATTAATTTGTGTAACATAAAATAATGTCAAAACTAGAATCCCAACTAAAAGACGATTATAAAACTGCCCTCAAAAGCAAAGACGAGCTCACTGTTTCTGTTCTGCGGATGTTGATGTCCGACATTAAAAACGCGGCGATTGAAAAAAAAGGTGATCTTAGTGATGAAGAGGTGACACAAGCAATAACTAAAGCCGTTAAACAACGTAAAGACTCTATCGCTTCTTACAAAGAAGGTGGGCGGGATGAATTGGCG
>JBDRPV010000076.1:0-2618 GCA_043826745.1 Parcubacteria group bacterium | reverse complement strand
TCAGTAATTTCTTCTACATAAGCCTGACGCAATTTAATGGGGTCTGCTTTGCGATACCTGAGCCGCTGGTTGAGTATTTCGACGAAGAACGAAAAGCCCATTGCGAAGTAGGTATAGCCCTTGGGAATGGTGAAGTGCAGCCCCTCGGCCATCAGAGAAACACCGATGAGCAGCAGGAAACTCAGCGCCAGAATTTTGAGGGTGGGACGCTCGTTGACGAAGTCGCTGATAGGCCCGGAGGCGTATAGCATGATGATCACGGCGACAACCACGGCAGTGACCATTACAGCCAACTCGTCTGCCATGCCAACCGCGGTGATGACCGAGTCCAGCGAGAAGACGATATCCAGCAGCATGATTTGAACGATCACCGCCGCAAACGAGGCTTTCACCTTTGCCGAGGCTTCGCCCTCTGTACCTTCCAGCTTCTCGTGGATTTCGACAGTGCTCTTGCCCAGTCAGAACAGACCGCCGATGAGGAGACTCAAGTCGCGGCCAGCTACGCTGTGTGCGCCACCGAAGAAGATTGGATTGGTCAGCTTGGTCAGCCAGGCCAGCGAGAACAGCAGCAAGATGCGGGTGAGCATTGCCACCAGCAGACCGATCTTGCGGCCGCGGGCTTGCTGGTCTTCGGGGAGTTTGCCAGCCAGAATCGAGATAAAGATGATATTATCAATGCCCAGTACGATTTCCAGGGCAGTAAGCGTAAGTAATGCGATCCAGGTTCGAGGGTCTGCAAGCCATTCCATTATTTCTTTCCTTATTTGGGTGACAGAACGCGAACACTTGCATCTGCGGTGAAAGTGCAGGTGTCCGCGTTCTCTGAGATCTTTGCTGGCAGAGTCTAGTACATATTGCAAAAAAAGGCAACCGTGGAAGTGCTGGGGGCGTCGCACTGTAAAAAATCTGGAAGATTCCCTGCTTTTTAGAAATTGGACTTTGGACAAAATTGGAGCATATCAGATACCGATATGGTGGGTTACAAAAACAGTATTTTGTACACGGATTAGACGGATACGCACGGATTTTTGTAAAAAACGGCTTGAATCCGTGTACTCTGTGTAAATCCGTGTCCCAGTTTTGCTATAAATCGGCAGCCATGTTTTTTGTCCAAAGTCCAATAGAAAAGAAACGTGAATTATGTAAAGAATGTCCAGGAAATAAATTGTCCCATAGTTAAATGTGACATGGTCCCCGAAGCGTAGTGGAGTGGAGTGGGATGCGTGGAGGGTCTTATCACGTTTTACGCTTCACGCTTCACGTAATTTGGGATGATTATTTATCTGGAACTTCCTAATTTATACTTGATACCCCCAAAAAAAGGGGTAATATTATGGTCGCACATAAGAAAGGCGGTACAGATATTATGCCCAGCCATGTAATAAAAGAGATGAGCGAAAATGAACAGATGTACCTGGTGATGATTGCCAGACTGCAAGAAGAAGGCCACGAAAACCCGGTGGCTCTTTCTGAATTGGCTAATGCGCTTTCTGTTCTGCCAGTTTCCGTCAATCAGATGATCCACAAAATGGATGGAAGCGGACTGGTGAAATACTATCCCTATAACTCGGCTTTACCCTTCTTAGCACTGGCTTCAAGGAACAGGGACGGCATTGGGTTTGAGTGTTGCCGTGATCGCTTGGCCTATTGTACTACGCGGCGGGCTTGGGTTTTTAAAGAGCTGCAAAAGTCGAGTAAATCGTGTGAAATAGATATTTATATGGGAGAACCAACATGAAAATTCATCGTCAACTCTTTTGTTTGATTACCTTGACCCTAGTAACTGCGGGGCTTTGTATCTCATATGTAGACCCGTGGACTCCAGCGTTAGCTGCCAATCATCAATCCCTTGAGGCTAGATTTTTCAATAATTATAGCATGGCAGTTGCTTCAGATTGCCCCGACAACTATTGCATCTATCTCCCCATTGTCCTAAATAGTGTACCAGAAATTGATGTGCCACCTTGTCGGTGGCCACATAATTCAGGCCAAAATGTGTACATTTCTTATAAGTGGGGTAACAGGCTCCAAATTTCAGGTAGCTTATGGCGTAACGCCTTTGAAGACGGAATCCCAGAGTGGAATAATGCCCAAACACTAACCCATTTTTACTATAGCATTTCGTCCGATAACGTAATCAATACATATAATCTGGCTGGGGACGGTAGGAGAGGCAAAACCATTATCTCTTGCCTTGGAAGCGAAACGGTTAAAGTAGATGTCTTAGGCAATATTTATTATGATATACAGGATGGTTATACTGTTAATCAGCGCCGTGGAATTGCTACGCATGAAGTTGGGCACGGTCAGAGCATCGGACATATCCCCAATGATTATCCTCTCACTGCTCTGATGTACAAATCCACTCCTCTGAGTTTTTTTAGTACTATTTACACACCACAATCACCTGATATTGCACTCGTAAACCAGATTTATCGTTAGTCAAAAATTCCACAGATACTCATACAGGAGGCTTATCATGAATAAGTTAAAATCACTTGGAACGAATTGCATCTTGTCTTTAATAGTATTTTGCATACTCTCCCTTTTGCTTGTGGCTTGTAAGACATCCTATGCCACGGATAATGATGATTATGTTATCAGTGGTAGCGACACCG
>JBDRPV010000075.1:0-2064 GCA_043826745.1 Parcubacteria group bacterium | reverse complement strand
CCGAAGCAATGATGGTCTTTCAGGAGACCAGCGAGGTGATTCTGTATTTTTGCAAGGACGGGCAGCCCGTCAAGATCCCTGGGGTGGGCACCTTTACGCCCAGCATGAACCGCGAGGGGGAACTGATCATCAACTTCCGCGCCGACGTAGCCCTCAAGAACGGCATCAATACCCCTTCGGCATACGAGGGCGTGATCGCCAACAAGGAGCGCATCGGCTGGACGAACGAACAGTACAAGGAGGCCTGGGACGCAGACCACGCTGACGACCCGCTGGTTCTTCCCGCAGAGTGACCTTTTACGGTTTGGTCAGGTGAAATTTAGGTTTCATCTGACCAAATTTAAGTTTGGTCTGGGCAAAATCGGGTTTGGTCTGGGCAAATTTGCCCGCCACTCCCCAAAAAACTTCGGAGGTTCCTCGAAAAGGGACTTCCGAAGTTTCGTCTTCCTCCCGCGTGGACTCCCGCACAACCAACCAGCATCTGTTTCATCACGCAACAGACTCCCCTCTCCATTTGTAGAAGTGCTGGGGGCGAGGTCCTACAGTCCGTTGACCCAAATCCCCTGCGGGCACCGCCTCTCTCTTCCCATTTGGGAAAGGGCTGGGGGATTACTTTGGCATTTGTCGTACAACCAAATGCCCACTTAAAAAATTATTGGCCCCATCAACTGCGAAAAATAATTGTATCGTCTTATTTCAGAATTATTCAATTCTTTGTACAGGAATTCATTTAATTCCCTAGCTCGCTGGAGTATAAAAGACGAATTTTGATTGGGCTTGTTTTCGATCAACTCTTGTGTTTCCACAAGGATTTTTAGCAAGATAAGAATAAAATCAATTGAAAAGATAACTTCCGCTCGCTGAAATCCCGGCGAATTATTCACGCAACTTGCTGCAAATCTATCACATCGATATTCCATCTCTGGTTCCCAAATCCTTGTTACATCTCCGAAAAGAATATGTGCAAACTCATGAATCCAGACAAACGAATTAGCAATTTTATAAAAAGTCACGGCCGGTCCCATAATAAATAGTTTGTCATCGTTATTATTTGGAACTCCGAAAGTCTCAATACGAAAACTATCTATATTACCTGTCGCATATACTAACAACTCATTAATTTGTGAGGTTACAAATTTGTAGTAATTGCTTGACCTATCTAAGAAATCTTTTCGATATGCTAGTACTTTTCCTTTACTAGTAGTCTCTACACAAAAAGCAAAGTTGCAAATCCCTTCTAGGAGATTAAGGAGCATATTATGAAGAAAATCATAGTGCCGAATTATAGGAAAATCATTTAAGACGAACCCAGATGTTGCATTAGCATTAAACTCGTTATCAAACAAAACTGCAACAGGGACTCTCAACAAAAACTCTCTTAGAAATTGAGCTGTAAAAGGTTGATCCTCTCCTTCGGAGAAGCCGAGTGCCGCCGACATTTTTTAATAGATGTCGTGTCGAAAACCACAGAATCGTTCTTTGCATAATTGCACAACATTTCTATAGCATTATTTCGAGCAATGATATATGACTGGTGAACGAAGTCCCAATAATCCGTCTCGGTTTCTAACTTCATTTTAAGACCTACATCGTCAAGAAGATTTAGATTATTTTCCCCGAAAACCAAGAACTCCTTATTTATATGGTCAATAACCTCTTGTATAAATTGACTCGGTTGTTTTCCTATGCGTGTTGACCAGGTGTTGAGAGATGCCTTTTCAAGTTTTTCTATCTCTATTTTTACTTTACGCAAGGAGTCCATTCTCTCTCTCCTCCTATCGCTTTCTTATTTAGCATCTATATCGGCACATAAAGCAGCGATTCCCATTCTTGCAATAACTATAGCGATACCAGCGAAAATCATAGGATTTAATGCTAACTGGATGACCCCTGCTAAGGAAAGGGAAACCAGAATTGGTGTTATAAGCTTCGAAATCTCTAATGCATCTGAAGAAAAGCTCTTCAAAACTGGGCAAAGATGTTTCTTGATTTTTTTGTCCTGTAACGCGTCCTTAACCTCCAAAATCGGTATATCTGTACCAGTTAGTGTAATAATCAAAAGAT
>JBDRPV010000074.1:0-2181 GCA_043826745.1 Parcubacteria group bacterium | reverse complement strand
TCTAAAGCAGGAATAAATAGAATTGTTATTGAATCAACAGGCGCGATTGATGCTGGAGCATTGGAGGTTGGCCCGAGTGTCGGAGTAGTGACTGGGGAAGTGCGCATCCCCTATGATACATATGCGTATTCCCCCGGCTATATTTCTTGCGGTATTATGGACAACGAAAGTAGATTTAATCCGGGTTATGGAAGCAGCAGTCTTTCTAGCTCAAGAATTTATAATGTTTATCTCTCGCCAAATCCTGTCTCTAAAAAATATTATCTCAAGGCTGAAGGGCGTGGGACAGATTATTCCTTCACCACAAGCCAGTATATTAAAAACCTTGAAATTGTTTCTGGCGAAACTAAAGTTATCAATTTTACTCTTCCTGGACCCATCGCTGTTAAGAGCCCAGTGGAGGGAACCACTTCAGAAAGCACGACCCCTGTGTTTAGCTGGACACCTCCGGACCCTAAATTCAATTTATATATAATTTTGCTATACGAAGGAGGAGGCAGCGCGTATTTAAAATGGATTGGAGTGACAGATCGGACTTCGATAACTTATCCTTCTTTTTCTTCTGGAAGCGGATTTGAAAATTTGAACTTAGATTCAAGCAAAGGATATACCTGGTTAGTTTATGGGTATTATATCCCTACCTTTAGTTTGCATTCTAGCGAGATTAAATTGTTAAATATTTTAGAAGCGCGGTCTCCTGCATTGGAGACGTTTTCTGCCAATAGTAATTCTGCCCGGGCTATGACTATTGCCGAGATGAATCAGGCGCTGGAGCAGACCATGTCACCAGCTTCGTATTTCAGCACTAGCGCGATACCACATATGACAACGACTTCAACCTCAACAACCACCACATCAACGACGACCACAATAGATGAAGGAGCGGCTAGGTGATGAGTAAAAAATCTTTTTATCTTTTGATTTGTTTGTTTCTTCTTGTGCCGATTTTCTTGCTAGTCGCCAAGCCTTTAACAAAAAGTATTAGCCTCCAAAAAATCCTGCAAACCGTTTCAGTGATTAAGGCCGAGCCTTCTTTTGCCTGTAAATTCAACAAGGCTGCGTATGAGGGTGAGCCGGGGGAGAAGATCGAGCTGGTATCAGCTAGGCTGGTTGGGGCTGGTGGGGAAGAGATTGATGTGTTGGAGGAGCTTCGACCGAGGACAACGGAAAAGAAAGGGGGATTAAAATGAGACAAAAGAAAAACTGGTTGTTAATAGGGTTGCTAGGATTGTTGTTTGTGGGAGTGGTGGGGTGTGGTTCTGGGGCTTCTGTAAGTTCTACTCAAGTTGAAGAATCCCCGATTAAGCTAAATTATACAGCGGTTGAGGGGACTGATAATTCGTTTTTATTAACTTGGAATCCGGAATACAATCGATCTTGGCTGAATATTAGAGGGAATGTAAGGTGGCTGGGGAATACTTTTATCTCTACTGGGCTAAGTTCGAATGAAAGTTCATATACGCTTAGTATAGATGTAAATACAACTTATGAAGTCTATGTGTTAACATTTGCAAATAATTTTTCTGAGAACTAACAATCAAATACAATTAGACTATTTATACCCATACCAAGTGATTACCCGCAGCCGGTAAGCTTGAGTTTTCAGTCGCCAACCAGGGCAGACGATAAAATCAAATTTAATGTTACCTGGTCAAAATCTGCTGATCCTGACATTTTTGACCACTATGAGCTTTGGGATATAAGTCGCAGAGCAATAGGTTACTACGATCCTGAGGAGATAGATCATAAAATATTAGAATCGAATGATATCAATTGTTTGAATAAGGAAGTAAGCATTGAGGAATGTTATCTTTCTTACTATGATCGTTATATTGTGTATGTGGTGTCGAAATCAGGAAAGAGAACTCCGTCAAACTGGGTTCGTTTACGCAGTGATAGCTTATGATACGAAAGGAGAGCAAAAAATGAGAAATAAAATTTCTGTGATGGTTCTGGGATTGCTGGCTCTAGTTTTTGTTTGTGGGGCGACAGGGGGGTGTGGCCAAACATTTATTGGTTACTATTATTATTATCCCGATTGGACACCAGACGGCCAGATAATTTGTGTAAAGAATAAACATCAAACCTCTGGTGGCGGGGGTGGGTTTTGGAGTCCAGGACCTGAAAGTCAGAATTGGTATTACATAACCACGATGGATACAGCGGGTAGCAACGAGAGCG
>JBDRPV010000073.1:0-4518 GCA_043826745.1 Parcubacteria group bacterium | reverse complement strand
CGATTCCATATCTTCGCTGACCAATTTGTTATGAATGTTAAAATCACCTACTGGCGTGGGTTATTTGGCTATCACCGAAGAAATTGAAAATTCATTTTTCTTACGTCCTCCCTTATAGACTTCTAACTTTTGCTCAGAAATATCTACTTCGATGTATTTATAAACCCCTTTGCGACCTTCCCAAACCCGCCGATTTGGCATAGCAATAATTTCAGTCGCACTACTATTATCAATGTTACCAATCGCGACCTTTACTCCGCCTCGAAAATCCTGCTCGTAAGGCACAATTTCTAATGTTTTAGGATAACCGTAGGCCTCAAAAGTTCTGATATGGGGGCCGTTACCGTTGGAACCAACAATTATTTCATCCTCACCATCACGATCGATGTCACCCGCCGTCACGTTAGCCCCTTCTCGGTGACCATCAGGGAAAGCGAGAAAATCTCCCAAAACCCTCTTAGAGATATCAGATTTATATACTTTAACCTGACCGGTACCAAAAGTATTTTTAGCCACTATAATCTCGGCTTCATCGCCACCGTCAACATTACCGACGGCTACATCTACACCACCTTTGAAATCGCTTTCAAAAGGGAATAAACTAATACCAGTAAATCCGCCAACCGCGTTAAATGATCTAACGTGGGAAGTAGAGTCCATACCGGAACCAGTAATAATGTCGTCCCAACCGTCACCGTTAATATCACCAGCGGCTACGTGCACGCCACCTCTGAAGCCCGGGTCGTAAGCGAGAAATTCGCCGATGATTGTCCGGGCAGCGTCCGCTTTATAAACTTTAACCCAAGCTTGACCGTCACTGGCTTGGGAAACAATGACTTCATCTTTGCCATCATCATTGACATCACCAGCCGCTACATCCACTCCACCGCGAAAATCAGGGTGAAAAGGGAAAAAGTCAAAGCCAGTTGGCTGTCCAAGGTGATTGAATATTTTGACGTGGGGACCGCCACCGCGACCAGCGCCGATGAGAATCTCCTGCACACCATCGCCGTCAAAATCGCCAGTTGCTACATTGCCGCCACCACGGAAGCCAGCATCAAAGGCCATAAAAGTGTTATCGAGATGTTCGTTGTCTGTATTGTAAATTTTGACTTCTGGGGCGCGGCCTTCGGAAGCGAGAGCGTCGCTAGTGCTGACAAAAACACCAGCTGCAATCACCAAAGCAGCTATAATTAAAACTGGTAAAAGTTTGTAATTTGGCATATTTTTATCTTTTATTAAAAAATGTTTACTTTAAATATAGCAGATATGCGGAAAAGCTCAATATGTTGTGGGTGAATTGTTGATTACTTCTTCAACCAGCTCTAGTCAGTTGCGACTGGGGCTTTTTTTTATATCTTTTTACCAACAACCACACTCCCACCACCAAAATCACTACCGATAAATACTGTGATCCCGTCAAGCCGTAAATTCGCAGGTCAAAATCGCGCAGCATATCAATGAAAAAACGAGTGATACTATACCAGATTAAAAATAGAGAAAAGATCACCCCTGGCATTTTCATCTTTTTCCGCAGCGGCCAGATAACGAGAAAAAATATTAGGCCGACTAGACTAGAATACATGGCTGTATTGTGTCGGATCTCGCCAAAATAAGTGACGCCAGTGATAAACTCAGTTACTTTGCCCATATGATCCCCTATCAAGTAGCAACCAATGCGACCAATAAAAATACCGACCGCCATGGACAAAGCGGTAATATCAGCCATCTGCCAGAAAAGTAATTTATGTCGACGAATATAATAATAAATTGTGGCGGCGGCTAGAGCGAAGCCACCGTAAAAGATTGCGCCTCCTTCCCAAAGCTTGAAAATATCGATTAGATTCTGACTATAATGGCTCCAGTGAATAATGATATAGAAAAGCCGACCACCGAGCAGGCCAAAGATAATACCCAGCAACATGATATTATACATGTGGTCAGGTTTGATTTGATGACGCTTGGTTTCGACGATACCTACCAAGAGCGCCGCTAAAAAGCCCAAGGCAACCATTAGGCCCCAGGTCTTAATACTAATTGGTCCGAGGGGGATTTCGGCGATGGGATGATATGGGATCATTATTCTCCTTTAATTTTATCTAGCCTTATATATTTGTCGCCTGTTTTTTTCAAATGCACCTTAACTCCCTCGGCAATTGTTCCCTGACTAAGTTGATCGAGGTTGAATTTGAAATTATCTGGCGATATTTCTTCGCCATGCTCAACAACAACCCCCAGATCAACGTAGATGTCGGTTATTTTGGTTAGTTTTTTACTAGCGGCGAATTCCAAGACTTTCTTGAGAATCCGGTCAGCAGCGTGGAGGTCATGCATGATGTAGTACTAATATACTAGCATTATTAATATTATCTAATCTACCGCATAATCGACATGTAATCAATTAGACAGAAAAGGCAATAAGTTGTAGAATAGAAAAAGAGTATTATTCATTAACAAACAAAAAAATGAAAATGTTATTTAAACTCTCGGTGGCAATACTGATTTTTACCAGTGTGGCGATTTTAACAACCAATTACGTTTTTGCCGCCATCGCTGATTCTATCCAACCTGCTACTACGATCACCTATAATGAGCGACTTATAGTTAACAACACTGCTCAGTTTGATTCAATTTATGTGGGTAAGCAAGGCGTTGGGGGAGTAACTTTTTTTAATGGCACAATTATTAACAACACCACTGATGACGATAGTAATAATTTACCGATAACTTTTGGTGATGATGTTAGGATAGATGGCGAGTTATATCGTACTGAGGCTGGTGGTGAAAATCCTTTAAAAATTGCTGATTCTCTTAGGCCGCAAACTGATAATACATATGATCTAGGTGCGGCAGATTTTACCTTTAAAAATGCTTATTTTTCTGGGACTGTCACGACAGCAGCTTTGACTGGCTCGGGGATAATTAGTTCGGATAATATATTAGATGGGACAATCGCGACGGTTGATCTGGCTGATTCAATAATTACTAGCGCTAAAATTTTAAACAGGACAATCACTGGTAGTGATATTAACACGAGTGCCAATTTAAATATTAATACCCTTACGACTACTGGTAACATTTCAACTTCCGGAACAGTTGATGGAGTTGACGTGTCTACTATTTCCTCAACATATTTGCCTTTGGCTGGTGGCGCCTTAACAGGTGATGTTGATCAAAACATAGCCGCCGATGGAATCGTCAAATCCTCATTAATATATAACCCGATTGCAGACTCAATCACTAAAAGTATGGGTCTAGCAGCTACCGCTACTCAAAACGGTACCGGCGATTATTCTTTCGAATTTAGTCAATCTGTCAATGATCGATTTTTTCAGATAACGCCTTCTGCTTCTAATAATGTAAATTGTGTCGGCTACGTTGATCTCGGTGGTGACGCGACTGGTAAAACATTACGTGTTAAATGTTATACGGCTAGTTCAGATGCTGCTGCTCAAAGCTATGTAGTTGTGTCCATCTTTTAATTTTTTAATGCACCGTGCAAGTAATACAAGGATCGTAAGCGCGGATCAGCATCTTGATTTTGCGTTCTTTTTCGGCTTTGTCCATCTTCTTGGTGGCGGGGAAATAGGCTTTAACGTCTTCTTCGAGATTAGTAATAAACTGAGCAGTTGGTGTAATAATATTTGATTCCTCAACTACGCCCTTATCATTTAGTTGATACCAGTGATAAAGTGTGCCGCGCGGAGCCTCGATACAAGCGGCGCCTTTGCCCGCTTTGAATTTGAAGTCCATTTTAGCCTCGTCATATTCAGCGGCTAAGACTTCGCCCAGCAGACGATCAGATTCTTCTAAGCAGTGAACTATCTCGACCACTTGAGCCATGACGTTGTAGAAAGAATTGTAGCAAGGTGTTTTGATACCAGCTGCATCCCATAATTTCTTCGCTTTTGGGCTAAGTTGATCATAATTTAGGTTAATACGCGACAGAGCGCCGGCAAAGATTGGCTTTTGATTGCGCATTACCCGCTTGACTACCTCATAGGGGCGGTGAATCTCTTTTATCTCCGCCTCATAGCCATCAGGTTCGACGTTCAGGCCTTTATTACTGGTAATGTTGCCTTGATATAGCCCATATTCGCCATCGTCGTATAAAGCGACATATTCCGTTTCCCGCTCAAATTTTGGGTATTCTAATTCGCCAAACAGTTCACCTAATTTAGCACAAGCCTGGAGAGTTTTTTGATATTTATCCTGTAGTTTTTGCAACTCAGCGCGGTCGGGCAGCCGCAAGAAACCACCGACCACCGACGACACTGGATGAATTGTCCGTCCCCCGATAATTCTAATTAATTCATTGCCAAAGTCACGCACCTCCAAGGCCATCTCGGTAAAGCGCGGAAACTTTTTGATCAACTCGACATCGTGCTTGATATTAAAGAAGTCGGATAAGCATAAAAAGTAAACGTGCAAGCTATGACTCTGGATAAATTGGCCATACATCATGAGCTTACGCAGCTTGATGGTTTGCTCCGAAGGCGTGACATCAAGGGCGTTTTC
>JBDRPV010000072.1:0-4587 GCA_043826745.1 Parcubacteria group bacterium | reverse complement strand
ATTATATTGGGATCAGAACAGCGATGTTTATTTTTTCTTAGACTTGTCAGCATTATTTTCCTTTTTAGACTTGCTTTTAGATTTTTTCTTTTCGGCCGGCTTAGTCTTTTTCTTAGACGAACTTTTTACTTTGATGGGGCTCTTTTTTTTCTTGTCTGCCTTTTTTTCTTCCTCTTTACTATCGTCTTTTTTAGCTTCCGTTTCTGTTTTCTCTTCAGATTTTTCAGCCTTACTATCTTTAGCCTTCTCTTTTTCCTGCTCTTCCCCGACAACATCAATATCCCAACCGGTTAATTTGACTGCTAGTCGTACATTTTGCCCACCCTTGCCAATGGCTAACGATAACTGATCCTCGGCTACTTCAACGATGGCATGCCTTTTTTTCTCGTCTATCCTAACACTAAGTACTTTGGCGGGTGAAAGCGCATTAGTAATGAATTTAACCACGTTATCATCCCAAGCAATAATATCAATTTTTTCGCCACTCAGCTCAGCGATAATGGTTTGGATCCTCGCCCCTCGCTGTCCAACACAGGCACCAATCGGGTCAACTTCTTCTTCTAGGGCTTTGACTGCTACCTTGGAACGTAAGCCCACTTCCCGCGCAATCGATTTTATCTCTACCGTCCCAGCAGCAACTTCCGGAATCTCCATTTCAAATAGTTTATTAATCAACTCGACGCGTGATCGAGACAAAATAACCTCCGGACCTTTAGGAGTGATGCTAACATCAGCGATCAAAATTCTTAAACGGTCACCAATTTGATATCTTTCTTGTGGCATTTGTTCTTGTGACGACAAAATGCCCACCGCCTGACCTAAATCAACAAAAAGCATACCACCCTCAATCCGCTGTACTACTCCGTTGACTAATTCTCCTACTCGATCTTTAAAAGCCTCAAAAATGGCATCTTTCTCCGCTTCACGAATTTTCTGCGCAATGACCTGCTTAGCTGTTTGTGCCGCAACCCGACCAAAGTTTATTTCTTTGGGAGTAACCTCGGTTCTGATTTCGTCACCGACTTTGACACCTTTTTTAATTTTCTGTCCTTCTTCTTTTGTCAACTCCCGTTGGGAATTTTCCACTTCCTCTACTATTTCTTGTACTTCAAAAACCTTCGTTTGACCGTCTTTAGGATCAAATGTCGCTTCAATATTTTGGCCTTTTTCGCCATAATCTTTACGGTAGGCAGCCGCTAAAGCTGCTTCAATCGTTTCGATGACAGCTTCTTTAGATATCCCTTTCTCTTCACAAATTTGCTCAATGGCAAATTCAAATTCCGTTGGCATATATTTACATTTAGACAAAAGCGTTCTTGATGTGTTCTACTTCTGCTTCTTTATTAGATAAATCAATCATTATGGCTAAAACATCTAAGCGATAGCTTAGCTTAGCCAGATCTTCGTTTTCTTGCCGGAAATACTTTATCGTTTGTCTGATCTTATATTGCTTGTGAACACTAACTGCTTCCGCCGGAGTACCATATCCCCCGCCAGTTCTAGCCTTTACCTCACAAAAAACCAACTCTCCAGCGGCAGTCCGAGCAACTATATCTATTTCTCCTACCCGTTGCCGATAATTGCGAGTGATCACCTGATAGCCGCGAGTACATAAGTAGCGAGTAGCTACTTCCTCACCCAGTCTGCCAATTAACGCCCTCCTATTTTTCATCTCTACTGGTCACCGATGTAAGGTAGCAAAGCTAGAAAGCGAGCTCTCTTGATAGCCTGAGTTGCCGCTCGCTGATGCTTAGCACAATTGCCAGTTCGTTTGCGGTTGATAATCTTACCTTGGAAAGAAATAAAACCTTGCAAAAGATTTACGTCTTTACAATCAACTTCGTGGATCTGCTGTTCGCAGACACGACACTTTTTTTCTCGATATGCCATGAATTTTGCTTAAATATCTGCCTACTATGCAGCAGGCGAGCCTGCCCGTCCTACCTGCCCCGCCTGTCGATTTACCCCGACCTACCCCGACCTGCCTGCCGGCAGGCAGGTCAAATCGGGGTCGGATCGGGCAGACAGACGGTAAGCAGGCGGTAGGCAGGCTTATTACTTAAAAAGGAATATCCTCAATGCTAACTTTTTCTTTGTCGTTATTGCCTTTGGCTGCCGGCTTATTATCTTTGTCATCAGTTTTTATTTCATCCTCTACCTGAATAACTGGAGGCTCTTCGGCTGCGCTCGAAGCAGCTGGCTGACTCTGACCACCACCAGAACTACCACCCGGACCACCCAACATAATCATGTTATCAGCTACTATTTCGGTACGGTTGCGCTTAACACCATCTTGACCTTCCCACTGTCGAGTTTGGAGACGACCCTCAATATATACTTGCTTCCCTTTCTGCAAATACTGTCCGCAGATTTCTGCTAACTTCCGCCAAGCAACAACATTGTGAAACTCAACTCGTTCTTGCTTCTGACCTTGCTGGTCCTTCCAAGTTAGATTGGTGGCGACTCCAAATGAAGCCACGCTCTGACCATTAGGGGTCGTTTTGACTTCGGGGTCCTGTGTCAGACGCCCGATAATCGTTGCTTTGTTTAGATCCATGGTTTTTCCTCCTATTATTTATTAAAAAACTATTTTTAATGGAATTCGGCAACAGACCCTATTAGTCGTCGATACCCTTTTCCAGAATATCATCTAGCTTATCATCCAGATCGCTAATTTTAGTCTTAGCCTTCTTGCTTTTGCTTTCTTCTTTGGGCGCTTTAGTATCTTTTTCGGCTGTTTTCTTTGTTTCCCTGGCCTTGGCCTGTTCCGCTTTCTCTGCGGCCGATAGAACAGTTGGGGCCTTGATCTCGTCTTTACTCTTTGCTAAGCTATTTTTCTTGACTATTAGAAAACGAATAACATCTTCTGTTAGTCGAAGCTCCTTCTCTATCTTACTCATCGTCTCTGGCTCAGCTGTGAATTGCAATACTACATAGTATCCATCGGTGAATTTTTTGATTGGGTAAGCTAACTTGCGTTTACCCCAAAAATCTTCCATAGCAACCTCGTCAATTTTGTCGCCAATTGACTTGGACACGGCGGACATCTTCTTTTTAGCATCGTCCTCTGACAACTTTGGCGTCAGAATGTAGATTAGTTCGTAATTCATGGGAAAAAAATAAAGGGATTAAAGTCCGAGCCATAAGCCCGGATAAAAAAACAAACAATTACCACTCCCAGGGACATGATATACTGTCCCCTTTGTTTACTTGCTCGCTCGAAAGAGCAAAAACTGGTTTTTACTCTTTACTCACTCGCTGCGTAAATAAACTATTTAATAGTTTCTTGTAAGACACAGTAGCACAAGGTATGATGGGAAGCAATAGATTCGTAGGGGATGGGGGGTGTATAATGGGTGAATAAGTGAAAGCTGGCATGAGATCTGCCATAGCTGCCTCGCTTGCAGGGACTCGATAACCACGGCAACTTACAATAACATTTATAATTATGTCTCTATCAATAGGAATTGTTGGTCTACCCAATGTCGGCAAGTCGACACTATTCAAAGCCTTAACTAAAAATCCGGTAGATATCAATAACTACCCTTTTTGTACTATTGAACCTAATGTGGGAATTGTGGAAGTACCAGATGAGCGCTTGCAAAAGATTGCTGATATTTCCCAACCAGCCAAAATTATTCCAACTGTTATCGAATTTGTTGATATCGCTGGCTTAGTCAAAGGCGCAGCGGAAGGCGAAGGCCTCGGCAACAAATTTTTGGCTAATATTAGGGAGGTTGACGCGATCGTGCAGGTAGTACGAGTTTTTGCCAATGATAATATTACCCATGTTTATGAGAAAATTGACCCGACTAGTGATATCGAAACAATTAATACTGAATTAATCCTGGCTGATTTAGAGACGGTACAAAAAGTAGAAGCACGACTGGAAAAAGAAGCACGCGGGCAAGATGAAGGGGCGGCCGCGCAGTTAGTAGTGGTTCAGAAGATAAAAAAAGCTTTGGAGAGTGGCCAGCTAGCGCGCGAAGTGGGATTGGATATGGGAGATGAAGCCACTCAAGTAGTTATCCGCGAATTGTCATTGTTGACGATGAAACCAGTTTTACATGTCTATAATGTAGCGGACGTGGACGAAGATTTGCCAGCTGATTTAACTGGCCGCGATCACGTAAAATTAGATATAAAGACAGAGGAAGATTTACTGGAAATGGAGCCAGAGGAAGTAACTGAGCTCGGCGTCAAATCCGAACTTGATCAGCTAGTAGTAAAGTCTTACGAACTTCTGGGCTTGATTACTTTTTTTACCACCGGTCCCGACGAGACACGAGCTTGGACTATCGTAAAGGGCTCAACTGCACCACAGGCTGGCGGCGCTATCCATACCGATTTTACCGAGAAATTCATACGGGCAGAGATAATGGCCTATAAAGATTTTGTGGCTGTCGGCTCGGAAAGTGCGGCTCGGGATCAGGGATTACTTAAATCATGCGGACGAGATTATATTGTCCAAGATGGAGATATTATTGAATTTAAGATATAATGAAGACGAGTTAACACTAGATAAGTTGCAATGAATAAACAAATTACCCGCCCGCTTCGCGAGGCGAAGTCGAGCGGGCAGGCAAA
>JBDRPV010000071.1:0-11396 GCA_043826745.1 Parcubacteria group bacterium | reverse complement strand
CTGCTTAACTTGCTCGAACCTTTAGGTCGAGCAGCCTGAGCCGTTTTTATTGATTTACTTCCTGGTGCTGCTGCGACCACTTTCTGATTCCACCAACTTCCCTCCTCGTCTGGTCTTTTCAAAAAAGGGTCCGCTATTTTTTTATTTTCTGTACTAAGACTGTCATAGTTTTCTCTTAGACCCCAAAGAGCCTTATTGGCTTCAAAAGCTCTTATATCACTCCGATACTCTTCTGGTAATCTTCCATCGTCAAAAGCAGCGTAGGCCCCATAGACTAGCGATGTTTCTTTATCAATCTTGCCTTCTTCAAGTGCTTTATCTATAAGATCAAAGCTAGTATCGCCTTCTTGAGAGAGAATATCTTCTAGAGTTATTTCTTTCTCCTCTTCTGACTGTTTTTTAATAACTAGGAAGTAAACCGCTAGTGCTCCAGCAATAAGTATTACTACCCCAAGGATAACAAAAAGAATAACTAGCTTTTTACGTCTTTTAGGCTTGGTCCCAACTTCAGGCTTTTGATCTTTGTCTTGTAAAGTAGGATCTTTCTCCCGAAGTGAATCGGAGTTTTGTTTAATGGGAAGTTTTTGTTTGGTCATGGTAATTTGATATATAATTAATATTCAATACCCTCTCTTGCCTGAATATTCTTATCAAAATAATGCTTTACCTTTTTCATCTCGGTTACTAGGTCGGCTTGTTCGATCAGATCCGAACTAGCCTTCTGTCCGGTTAATATTATCTCGGCACCCTTATCGCGCCACTTATCAATAAACTTCTTCACCTCAGCCACATCAAGTAGCTTAAAATGTAAGGCAACGTTTATTTCATCTAGGATTAATACATCGGGCTTTTTTTCAGTCATCACGTTATTAGTAAACTCCAATCCTTCTCGAGCTAACGCCTTATCTTTTTCACTGGCGCTATCAGCTGATATAAATTCCTCGTGTCCAAATTGATGAATCTCTAAATTTGACCCCAGTTTCTTCAACGCCATCATCTCCCCTGTCTCCTGTTTTTTCATAAACTGAACCACAATCACTTTATATCCTCGTCCCACTGCCCGTAGAGCCAGGCCAAGAGCGGCTGTGGTCTTGCCCTTACCATCACCAGTGTAAATATGGACTTTGCCCAAATGCTTTTTAGTCATTTTTCTGAGCAACGTTAGTGAGCATGCCTACAAATTCCTTAGCATCCAAGCTGGCTCCTCCTACCAGGGCGCCATCGATATTGTCCTGCCCAATAAAACCAGCAATATTATCTGCTTTGGCACTTCCACCATAGAGTATCCGACACTGTTGCGCCTCTGCTTGGTTATATTTGTCAGTTAGTATCTCCCGGATCAAGCTAGCAACACCTTCAGCATCCTCCGGCGAGGCTGGATCACCACTGCCAATTGCCCAGATTGGCTCGTAGGCAATGATAACTCGTGTTATATCCTTTTGATCGATACCATCGACAGCGGCCAAAAGCTGTTTTTCCAAAAATTCATTAGTCTCGCCAGCTTCGCGCTGCTGTTGGCTCTCACCGATACAGATAATCGGCACCAAGCCAACTGCCAGAGCCGCGCACGCTTTCCGACCAACCATCTCGTCAGTCTCGCCTAAATACTCCCTGCGCTCCGAATGACCGATGATAACATAACTGCACCCCAACTCCTTGAGCATAGTACCTGATACCTCGCCAGTATAAGCACCTTCTTCTTCCCAAAATAGATCCTGAGCTCCCAAGCCAACTTGACCCGACAAAACATCCGCCACAGCCGGAACTTGTAAATAAGTAGGACAAACAACAGTATCAACTTTCTCAGCCAAATCTGACTCATAACCACTTTGAATATCACTAGCTAATTTCTCAGCCGTTGACAACGTTAAATTCATCTTCCAATTACCAACGATGATTGGTTTACGCATTTATTTTTCGCTAACACTATATAAAAGAAAAAACACCTAAAGTCGCCACCGTCACTATAATTCCCGCAATCAACACCCCAATAAATATCAATGGTATCGCTCGCTTAGCTGGCACACCGAAGACATAAGCTGCCATTGCTCCGGTGTAAGCTCCGGTCATTGGTAAGGGAATAGCTACCAAGACAATCAAGGCTAAGTCCCCCCAGCGCTTAAACTTCTGCTGATGCCGACGCTGTGTCCAAGAAAAAAGCCAGGTGAAAAACCTGTCAAATAACTTAATTTTCCGCCGCAACCAGCCAACAAACAAATTCAAAGCGGCTAAACCAATAAAAACTGGTACCATATTACCTACAACCGATATGGCAAAAGACCAAGCGGGATGTAAGTCATACTGCAAAATAGCTACCGGAATCGAAGCTCTCAACTCGCCCAACGGCAAAGTAGCCAGTAAAAAAGTGGCTAAGCTGGGAGGTAAATTTCCTAGCCATTCAATGATAGGTTTAATCATTTAACCTCCTTAATTTCTTTAATGACCATCTTAGCTGTTTCCTCTTGCCCCGCCCGCAAATATTTAACTTCCACTTCCTCGCCTTTATTCCACTGTTTAGCTTCACGCGGCAACGAATAATTGCCGTTCACCTTTTTATCTTTAATATTAATTATGACATCACCTGCCTGCAGGCCAGCTACAGCTGCCGGACTACCACTCTTGATAGCTACTTGTCCAGCTGAATTATAAACCAACAGTCCTTCATTGACTGATAGTCCATTTAGGCGTGCTAGTTTACTATTCAATTTAACATACCGCACTCCGATCACCGGACGAGTAATTTTACTTTTGGCCACCACTTCGTTCAGGGCTAATTCAATGTCACTGGCCGGATAAATTAGACGATCGTCTTGTTGACCCGGCACTACTAAACCAGCCACTTTACCATCGATAGTAAACAGAACGGAGCCATGGGCAAAATTGGCAACATCACCTTTTAAATAGTACTCAACCAGATCGCTATCAAGCGGGAAGGTAGGATTATAGACAACATCCTCTAGCATAATTGATTTCACTTCCATCTTGCCTAGCGGGTTACTCAAAACAGAATAAACTTTCTGCCCTACTTGCAAATTATCACTATTGCCTAATTCGGCCACAGTTAAATTATCAGCTTTTACTTTAACGAAGGCTATTTCACCTGCAGGATCCTTAATTAATTTTTCGATCGGATACACTGAACCATCGCTAGCAACTATTTCATACTGATCCGACTGACTAGTAAAAACTCGATCACTAGAAACTATCAAGCCGTCAGCCGTTAATACTAAGCCATAGCCCTCTGCCTGCGGTGTAATGTAAACCTTGTCAGAAGCGACGGCCTGTTTTTTAACAATGGCTACCAGCGCGGCATTGACATCCTTAACTAAACTAGTCACAGCTTCTTCGCTAGTAGTGGTCACCTTCTCCTCGCGCTGAATTACTACTTGTGATTCCTTTACCTGCAGCAATTCACCGTCGGATAAAAATGGCACCCGCGACAAATAGTCAAATAACACGTTATCAAATACTAAA
Source organism: Parcubacteria group bacterium (assembly GCA_043826745.1). Classification (GTDB taxonomy): domain Bacteria; phylum Patescibacteriota; class JABMPQ01; order JABMPQ01; family JABMPQ01; genus JABMPQ01. The sequence goes on along the minus strand of JBDRPV010000071.1, from coordinate 7,922 downwards.
CCGCCCAGACCACCAATAACAAAACTGATAATTATTACTAATAAAAATGAAAAGCACGACTTAGATTTATGGTGGCCTTTCCTAGTATCTTTTTCTTTGCTTGACATTCGCATCCCGTCTTTATCAGAAATAGCTTTTATCTCTATATTTTCGTCTTTTTTCATTTGAGCAGATTAAGTTATTTAGGACTTACACGTTTAGATGTAGTTCGAGCAAGTACCGCAACTTTCAACGAAGAAATGCACCAAACGTGTAAGTCCTACTATCAGTATAGCCACTGGGTCGTGCCTAATACCAACGATAAAACTAAGATACTAACTACTAAATACTTACGAGCGGTGGCTAAAACTAAGCGTTCGTTAAAATGTAACTTAACCATTCCTAGAAAACAGTAAAAGAAAATAAATAGTATTATCCCACGGGAAATAAAACCAATCGGCCAAAAGGTTAAAGCCCAACCTAGTTCAGCAAAGACTAGGCCGAGAATAGGAACAAATAACCAAGTTTTCTCGTTAAGGAATCTTTCTTGCCAGAAATATTGGTAAATCAGCGCCATAGCGATAATCGCTAGAGCCGTCATTAGCAACCAACCCTGTAGGTAGAAAAAAATGTAAAAGGCAAACAAGCTACTGAAACAAACTAGAGAGCAGGTCAATAAAGCTACGTCATTAATTTTAAAGCCATCGACTAACTGTTCCTCTTCATTTCTCTGGTCAACATTTTTGATCAGTAAAATATAAATAACACTGACTGCCAAGCTATAAAGATGAGCTAGCGGCGGCGAAGGGATAAGGATTAAAAAGGAAACGGTGCCGCCACAAAAGAGTAGTGGTAGGAGTATTTTATTTAGAGAATCAGCCCGCCAGACTTTGAATTTTATTAACCATAATACATATGAGAACAGAACCGCTCCGGCGATAGACAACGTCCAACGTAAATAATTAGTATTAAACATAACTGCTTCTAGGCTGCCAAATAAAACTACAAAACCTAGAAACTGTTTAAGTTTGCTGATTTTAGGTTGGGACGATTTTAGTTTAGATTTTTTTGTCATACGGAAAATTCAGCTGTATTATATGATAATCATCCCGATTATGCAATCAAAAAGCCCTCTCAATGAAGAGGGCTTTTTGATTTTTTAATTTATTCTCCCAGCTAGCCTCCCTGGCATGCCGGAGAAAATCCTTGATCGGCCAAGCGGGCCCGCCAGCTCGCTGCATAGCGGGCAGGCCGGGGAAATCTGATGTATTTTCGAGGTATGCTAGGGAGGCTAGTATTTTCTACCCATGTACCACTACCACGTCCCCAACCTCGGCCCATTCATACAGTATAGCTGCGTCTGGCGTGTACATATTAACACAACCATGGCTCATCGGGTGACCAAAGTTACTATGCCAATAAGTACCGTGAATGGTGTACGGTCCTAGAAAGCTAAGAACATACGGCACGCCTGGTAAATGATAACCCGGCCCTGTCATTGTGACTGAGCGTCTTTTGCGGGTTATTTTGAACGTACCTTGGGGAGTTGGACCTACTAAACCAGAAGATATTAGATGCTCATCGATCTTCATACCTCCCTCAAAGTATTTAAGAGTCTGTTCGCTTAGATCAACTTCGATGTATTTATAATAGTCGTAAGTAGCTAGCTCACCAACTATTCGACCGGGACTAGTAATAATTTCTTTAGTAGCCCCGCGATCAATATCGTGGGCAGTCACATCAATCCCACCACGAAAGCTTTCGGCGTAAGCTTTGAAGTTAACTCCCAGATCTTTACCCCAAAACTCGAAAGCTCGCACTTGCGGACCACCACGCTGACCCGTGCCAGTAATGATCTCATCTTCATAGTCATTATCAATGTCAGCTACGGCTACATTGGCTCCACCTTGAAAATCATTGGCATAAGCCAGAAACTCTCCTAAAACTTGACCAGTATCAGCTTGATAAGTTTTTACGCGAGCCTGGCCAAAGGAATTTTGGGCGACAACAACCTCATCACGACCATCAGCATTAACATCACCAGCCGCGACATCAACTCCACCACGATGATCGGGATGAAAAGCGGTGAAATTCATAATCTCCCGCCCATCCATCTCAAAGGCTTTAACTTGGGGTCCACCGCCACCGCCAGTGCCAGTAATAATTTCATCAATACCATCACCATCGATATCGCCCGCCGCTACTCTCACTCCACCTTTAAATTTCTCATCAAAAGCGAGAAACTCTTTTAAAACAGTTTTTTCGCTATCAACTCGATATACTTTTACTTTAGCCTGACCAAACATATACTGGCCGACTATCAACTCATCTATACCATCACCATCAATGTCACCAGTCGCTACATCGACGCCACCTTTATGATCCTGATGGAAAACGAAGGCATTCCAACCAGTTGAATTACCCTGGTGGTCAAAAATCCGGACGTGCGGTCCGCCACCAACACCGGCACCAACCGCAATCTCGCCATAGCCGTCACCATCAAAGTCTCCGGCCGCTATCCTAGTACCACCCTGAAAACTCTCCTCAAAGGCTTGGAAATCAACGTCCATATAGTTAGTCTCAGCGTTGAAAACCTTTACCTGGGGAGCGTGGGTCTCTTCTGCTTTGGCAGTGCTAATCAAGAATCCACTAGCTGCTACCGCCAAAACTGACAATAATAGCTTTTTCATCTTCTTTTGTTATTTGTTTTTTATTTTTGTCACCCTGCGGGTGATCTCCCGTAGGGAGATTTTCTGGCTTTGCCTATAGATAAACTCTTTTATCTGAGCTTATTTAGGCTATCTGAACAATATATGTATTCAACTCTTCCCTATATTCTAGCATATTATTCCACTAAAGTCAACGGAGATATCCACTACTTGTTTTTCGGTAAATTCTCCCAAACTAGGTTATAAGTCATCTTTTGCAGATCAACTAGTTCCTTGGATTCAATAAGTATCGCTATCTTCTCCTTCCAGGAAGCTACCAGCATTTTGTTGTTGTATAAATTGATCTCAGGCGAGAAGGCTTTGCTTTCTCCTGGCAAAAAACGAGATTCACGCATTTCCTCTTGATCCTTCTTGGCTCTTTCCTCTGACATCTTATTAGGTGGCATTATCGCCCGGATAAATATCTTCTTGCCCGCTCGTCTCTTGTAATACTGCGGAAAGAAATTGGGTAGCCCCTTATGCATCGTCTCGACGTTAGCATAGGCCATAATAATCCCCTTAGAGGTTAACGTATCCTCATAAGCTTCACGCATACCCTTTTCTCCCTCAAAAAATTGGATCTTGGGCCGCAAACCAGGTAAGTCTTGCAGAGACATAAACTCGGGTAACAATTCTTTTACCTTGCCCTTCTGGCGGTCAATTATCTTATTCTTTTCTTCCTTTTCCCGATCAAGGTAAGTCAGCAATTGCTTGGGATCTAAGGCATTGAAATAAGTTGTCTTGCCTTTTTTGAATTTACTGATCAGGCCACGCTGCGACAGAACCTCACAAATGTCATAGATAGTAGTGCGATTAAGCTCTGTCTCCCGGGCTAGCTCGTAAGCCCGAGCTGAGCCGGCCTTTATTAACTCTAGATAGACAACCATCTCCTTCTCCGAGAAATCAAGCTGCTTGAGTAATGACTTAATCATGTTGTTGTGGATTATATATCTACACTAACAGTATATCATATTAGCCATAAAGTGTCAATACATTCTACTATTACCCATTACCCTTTCGACACCTTGACAGATATATGGTATTGTTTCGCGTTAAAGATTGAGATTGCACCTTAGCACGTTAACAATTAGTCTCACTGCCCTACTCCGGTCGTCTCAACCATCACTGAACTGTGATCTTGAGCAATATACTTGTTCGAGGTTAGAGATTGGTGATGGTTACCAAACTAGCAAAAAGGGAGAAAAAATGGAAAAGAGAACTGAGCAAGAAGAGGAAAGAATTGTGCTGGGAATCATCGAGATGCCAAACATCGACGACAACCTGAATCACGACCAGGAGGGAAATGATCTGTGGAGAAAATTATGGCCTAGGGCAAAACCATGTTTTCCGATACTTAACAATAGAACCGTTAACCACGGAAAAACAAAGATCGAGGTAACGGGCTTGGGGCGAACTCTCAATCCCCTCGGAGTGCTTGCGCAAACAAGAGATATTGTAAAGTTGTTTGAGGGACTTGCAAAAAAGTGGGGGCTGAGAGTGGAAGGCGAAGTCAACGGGAAGAAATTCGGCGCTATGGCTCTGTTGGCCGATAGATGCGAAGAGGTTAACGCTTTTGGGCTAATATATGCTCGAGCCGTGCACCAACAACAGGAACTGATTCCGTTGGACTTGTGGAATCGGGGACAAAGGATATTCTTTCCGGGAACGCTGTGGTATAGGGGTGAAGCTTTATTTGCCCCTATAATTGAACGGGGTACGGAGAAAGGCAAATGGACTCTGGGACTAGGGATCATTGATCCTCTTGGCATGTATGAGGACTTTATGGCTCTATAGCTCTTTGAATAGTGCTGAGCACACTTTAAAATGCTCTTTTTTATTTCTAGTGCCTGTGCACACTGTTGTGGAATTATTATCCACACTAACAGCACTATAAATAGCCAATTAGTACCAGTAACCCACACTCACATCGATAATAGTAACTACAGTTTGACAGATATGGCGTATAGTGTCGTGAAAGTAATTATTTACTAATATAACTTACCAAGATGAAAGTAGTACCAGACATTCCGGTTGTGTATCCGGGTAAATTCCCTCCCGACCTTGTCAACGACGTCAACAAGTGGGCCTTCTCGCCCCAGGAAATGAAAGAGAGTAAGGGTAAGCTCCTGACACTCGACATTGACTTCGGTAATTTTTGCACGCTCAACTGTCCTCACTGCTTCCGACGCGATAACAAAGTCGATTGTGGCGGTAGTAAATTAATGAACTTCGACGATATTCTTAAAGTAGTCAAAGAAGGCAAGAAACTTGGCCTGCAATCGGTCAAATTTCTCGGCGCTGGTGAACCTTTTGAAGATCTGAGATTTTTAGAGTTTTTACAGGAATTAAAAAAGCTTGATATTATCCCCGTGATTTTTAGCAAAGGTCACGTCATTGGCGATGACAACCTGGCCGCTCGCTATAATCATCACTACGGGGTGAAAAACAGTGAGGAGCTCGTGACTAAGCTAAACGCAGTTAATGCTAGTATCCTCCTCGGTTTTAATTCATTTGATTCAGCTATTCAAGATAAAATGGTCGGTGGCGTAAAAGGCTATACCGTTAAAAGAAACCGAGCGCTAGAACTATTGGTTAAAGCTAGATTTAACCAACACAACCCCACTCACCTCTGTCTGGCAGCCAATCCTATCACACACGGTAACTATAACGAACTCTTAGAAATATATAAGTGGGGTCGTTTGCGCGGTATGTATGTTATCGTCTGCCCGACCATGGTTAGTGGTCGCTGTGCAAAAGAAAGAGATTGGCGTAACATCACCCCTTCCCCGGCCAAATTAATAGATTTATACACCAAGATTTATTGTTTTAATATCAAGAAGAGGCTGCAAAGCAAGGAACAGATTATCCAGGAAGGAATCGCCTCCTACGCTGGTGGTCATCCTTGCAATCAAATCGCCTGTGGGATGTACATCACCCTCACGGGAAAAGTTCTGCGTTGCCCAGGCGATGACGTCACTGTCTTTGGCAATATTTGGGAAGAATCGCTAGCCGATATCTGGCACAAATCAGAGAATTTTAAACGCGCCGGTCAATTCAATTGTGGTTGTCCGCCAAAATGTGGAAAATCAATTCCGAGTAATCTGTTTGCCGAGGTGATGAAAAACGTGGGAAAGATGTAGGCATTTCTCTCAGCACTCAAAAATGAGGCCTTTACCTTTACGGACCTCATTTTTTAAAATACAATGGATTAAATATCAATTCAATTTATGACTCTAACTAAAGTAGAAGAAAATATTTTAAAGTCAATCGTGGTAGCCTCGGAAGATGATCCGGATAAGCCAGAGTTTCCATCTGACAATCCCCGCTGGCCCTCTACTCCTACCATTGAGATCAAAGTACCTGATTTTGCTAATGTCCACCTCAAAGACGAAAGCGTTAACCCGACTGGCACTCACAAAGACCGTATGGCCTGGGAGATGGTGGTGACTTACCGACAGTTGCTTTTGGCCAAGCAAGAGGGCAGAATTGCTGAACTGCCCCAAATGTCAATTATTAGTTCCGGCTCCTCAGCTAATGCCATTCAGAATATACTCAGAAAATACCATTTACCTAATTTGAAAGTGCTGGTTGATTACCGGATGAAAACAGAAATAAAAGACGGTTTGAAAAAAGTTGGTTGTGAGTTGTATGAGACTGATCTGTCGCAGAGAGCTTTGAGCCGAGAAGACATCTTGAAGCTAACTAATAACATCGGCGGCATTGACATCACCTCCGATGATTCGCTCGGCCCCTTTGATGTTTTCTACGACTGGATGAGTTACGATATTATCAATCAAGAAGCTGACTATGTCTTTGTCCCTTACGGCACCGGTCATCTCTACGAGAATATCGTTAACGTGGCTGTCCGTGAATCGAAGAACTTTCTCTTTCACGATAAAAGATTAAAAATTAACTCCAAAAGTATTCGCCACTGCAACTTTTTGGGAGCAACTACTAATAATCCTAATACCAAAGCTGATAAGTTATACTCTCCTCATCTCCCTTTCGTGCATTTCGACACCGCCTGGATTAAATCAGCCATTTCTCGCGACTATATTGGTTCAGAATCAAGCGTTTATATTATCCAAGAGGATTATTTAAATAGAGCGCTTAAAACGGCCACTGACAATAAAATAACCTGCGAACCTTCTGGGATCGCTGGTTTGGCTTTGATGTTGCAGATGGCAGACAAATTACCCAAAGATAAGAAAATGTTGGTTGTCAATACGGGCAAGACGAAGTATTTGACATAAATAAGAGGTTCTGCCTCTTGTTTGCTCGTTCGTTTGAAAGAACAAAAACAAGTTTTTATTTTTTGCTCACTCACTTCGCAAATAAAAAACTCCTTCTCGATGTTCTCAAGAAAGAGATTTACTTTTCCTCTACCTAGACCGGCCGATCGCGGTAGCTGACCAATCCTCGGTAAACCAGGTTGACGATCAAGGTGACGTAGGCATGGTATAAGCTGTGTTGTCGCCAGTTGCGCAGCGTTCGCCGCACGATCTGACGATATGAGTAAACTTGCCGCGCCAACTGATCATAGTCCCGCCGAAGCTGTTGCACCACTTGTGGTGACCCACTAACTGCCCGGGTGACGGTGAAGTCGTTCCAAGGACGCCCGATCAACTGTCCAGCTGCCACCGCTTGCTGGTAGTCCACTGTACCTGGCAAGGGAGTAGCTACCGTAATCTGCGGGACATCAATTAGCTCGTTGATTAGCCGTCGGAGCCTCTCGTAGTCAGTCTCCCCTGGTAAACCACAGATGAAGCAACCAATCAGGAGGATGCCGTGGCGGTGAAAGACTTCGATCGCTGCCTTAACATCCACACCCTTCATCTTCTTTGACACGCTCCGATCCAAGGCTAGTGACTCGAACCCCACCAGCATGCAGGAGCAACCCGACTGCGACAACAAAGACAGCAGTTCTTCATCCCGAGTTACTACCGCGTGGCATTGACTGATCCACTTGATTTGTTCCTGAATTAAAGCACCACACAGCTGCCGCAGAAGTTGGGGTGAAGCCGCAATATTATCATCGGCGAAGAATAGAGTGCGCGCACCATGATTCTTCATCCAGTGAACATCACGCATCACATCCACCAACGATCGGTAGCGAACCTTTTTGCCAAAAACAGACATCGCCGTACAGAACGTACAGTTATGTAAAGTGGACCCCATTGTCAAGACAGTAAAGTGGATAAGTTAAGACTCCTTTTGATGATTAGTTATTAGAAT
>JBDRPV010000070.1:0-5394 GCA_043826745.1 Parcubacteria group bacterium | reverse complement strand
TTTTGATCAACAACAGTTAGTCGGTGCTTTGGAAGTCGTTAATGATTTCAAGATAGAAGAGTTAACCAGTATCTTTAAAAAATTTGGCGAAATAAAGGAAGCGCGTCGGCTGGCAATCAGTGTCGATAAAAAAAGGCGCCAGCAAAAGATTACCACCACGGCTGAGCTGGCAGCCATTGTCAAAGAGAGTCTGAAAGTGCGGCCAGAGAGAGCTAACCAGTTATTAGCCCGTGTTTTCCAGGCAATCCGCATTGCCGTTAATAACGAACTCGAGAATCTATCATTAGCTTTACAGTCGGCTCTAGATATTTTAGCCAGTGAGGGAAGACTAGTGGTAATCTCGTATCATTCCTTAGAAGATCGAATTGTTAAAGAATTATTTCGTGAGCAAGCGCAGACCTGTCAGTGTCCACCGGAAGTGTTTGTTTGTCGCTGTAATCACCAACCGAAAATTAAGTTGATTACGAAAAAACTAATTATACCTACCCCGTCGGAAATTAAAACTAACCCCCGCAGTCGTAGTGCCAAGATGCGAGTAGTAGAAAAAATTTAGAATATTTAACGTGTCATCTGTGTAAAACGTTAACACAGATGACACACGAATTTGGACAGATTTACACAGATACATAAATAAGCGTCACATAATATTAATACAAAAATGGCCGGATATCTTACCATTACTAACGCCCGGACGGCGAAAAGAGGAATTAGAAAGAGAACAGTAGTGAAAAATGTTCACATTGGTCCAGTAACTTTTGTGGTCACCACCGTATCGATATTTGCTTTGATCGGTTTTCTCTTTCTGGCACAACTTTTCCAAACTTCCACTAAGGGCTATGAGATATCTGCTTTGCGTGATCAAGTTGGCGATCTAAAGGATGAGAATAAAAAATTAGAGATAAAAGCAGCTGAACTACGATCATTTGAGAATGTTAATCAATCGGTCGAGAAATTCAACATGGTGAAATCAAATAATGTTGTTTACCTGAAGAAAGTTGGTGGTTCAGTGGTGGTGGTTAATAAATAGGTTTTAAGATAGGTGTTAGGTTGTAGGTTTTAGGTGATAGGACTATTATCAACATTTTTCAATAGTCCCTAAAACCTAATATCTAAAATCTAACACCTATTTAAATACTTGTTAGTTTTGGCCAGTTAATCGAATTAAATTGTCTCAAGAAAAACCATTTAAAAAAAGTCCTATCTCCCGTCCCGACCTCTTAATCATGGTTACAGTTTTTTTCTGTTTGGTAATAGTCTGGCGACTTTTTAGTATCCAGGTGCTCCAGCATAATTACTTTCTCGCTCTCGCTTCCGGTCAACAGAAAATTTATGAAGATTTAGTACCAGAAAGAGGTCGAATATATATTGAGGATCGTTTCACTAAAAACTTATATCCACTGGCAATAAATAAAAGACTAACTTTAGTTTATGCTATTCCCAAGCAAGTCCAGGATATCAACGGTGTCGCCGAGAAGCTGGCGGATATTTTAGAACTGCCCGCTGACGAGTTGAAAGAGAAATTGAGCAAGGAAGATGACCTCTATGAGCCTCTCAAGCATCGGGTAACTGATGACAAGGTAGAAGAAATTAAAAATTTAGATTTAGCGGGGATTCGTTTTCAGCCGGAGGATTGGCGTTATTATCCAGATGGTGAGTTTGCCGCTCATATTTTGGGTTTTGTTGGTTTTGTTGAGGATGAAAAAAAAGGTCGTTATGGTCTCGAAGGATATTATAATGATCTGTTGGCGGGTAAAGAAGGGCACTTGGCGATGGAGAAAGATGCCGCTGGCCGGTTGATCTCGATGGGTGAAAAATCTTTTCAAAAAGCCACTGACGGTGATGATTTAGTCCTCACTATCGATCGTTTTATTCAATTCAAAGTAGAAACTAAAATCAAAGAAGCAGTCGAGAAGTTTGGGGCTCAGCGCGGGACAGTGATTATAGCTAATCCCCATACAGGTGAGATTATCGCCATGGCTAATTTCCCGACGTTTAATCCCAATAAATATTCGGAGGTAGAGGATGCCAATGTTTTTACTAATACGGCAGTCTATTCTTTATACGAACCGGGCTCGGCCTTTAAGCCAGTAATAATGACAGCGGCGCTAGACTTGGGTCTAGTATCACCACACACCACCGTTGAAGACAGTGGAGCAATAAAAGTAGATGAGTTTACCATTCGGAATTTTGATGGTGGAGCCAGTGGTACAGTTACCATGACAGAGATCCTCGAGAAATCAATTAATATTGGCATGGTGCAGATAGCGCAAAAGATGGGGCGGGAACGAGTTTATGAATATGTTGATAATTTTGGCTTTAATGAGTTATCAGGGATTGATTTGGATACCGAAGCGTCATCAGAACTAGCAGATTATCAGCAATGGAGTGATGCTGATCTAGCCACTATTTCTTTTGGACAGGGTATCTCAGTCACGCCGATCCAATTGATAACGGCTACTTCCGCGATTGCCAACGGTGGCAAATTAGTCCAGCCCCACGTGGTTAAAAAGATTGTTCACTCGGCCGGGGAAGAGGAAGTTATTACTAGTAAAGAAACGCGGCAAGTAATTTCTCCAGCAGTCGCTGCCACCACGAGCGCGATGATGGTTTCGGTGGTAGAAAACGGCTTTGGTGAATCGGCCAAGGTACCTGGGTATAAGATTGCAGGCAAAACTGGTACCGCTCAGGTGCCAAATGAAAATGGGCCAGGCTATGATCCTAGTCAAAAAATAACTTCTTTTATCGGCTTTGCTCCCGTAGAAGATCCCCAGTTTGTCATGCTGGTTAGGTTAGATAATCCGGGTGGGGATGTTTGGGGAGCTAGTACAGCCGCTCCTGTTTTCAAGGAAATCGCCGAAGAAATATTTCGCTATTATCAAATACCACCATCGGAAGAGGTTAAGTAATAAATATTTATGGCTGAAAAACTATCACGAAAAATAATCCAGCGTGTTTTGCGCTGGTTAGCCAAGTTAACTCTCAAGCGGTACCGACCGCAAGTCGTTGGTATTACTGGCAGTGTGGGTAAAACCAGCACTAAGGAGGCAGTTTATTTAGTTTTGCAGCAAAAATATTCTGTCCGGCGCAGTCTGGGTAATTATAATAATGAAATTGGTATTCCTTTAACTATTTTAGGAGCGGCCACAGCTGGTCGATCGATCGTCGGTTGGTTAAGGGTATTTATTAGATCGAGTCTGAAAATTATCTATTGTCGTTATCCACAGGTCATTATTTTGGAAATGGGCATTGATCGTCCGGGAGACATGGATTACCTACTTGATTTTATCGAACTGGATGTTGGTATTCTGACAAAAATTTCTTCTCTACCAGCCCACCTTGAATTTTTTAAAAGTGTTGAGAAATTAGCCCAAGAAAAAATTAAGCTAGTTAGTAGTTTAGGAAAAGGGAAGCGGGCTATTATCAATGCCGATGATTCCGTCATTAAGAAACATTTGGTAGAAATTAAAGCCTCAGCTCTCACTTTTGGGATTGAGAAAACAGCTGACGTTAAGGCTAGTAATATAGTGACGGATTCTGAATTCACCAAGCAAGAAAATGGTATTGGGGGGGTAACTTTCAAGCTCCAGTATAAAAAAAGTATTTTACCGGTACGACTGCCATATATCCTCGCTCGGCACCAGATATATTCTGCCCTGGCGGCAGCGGCTAGCGGCATTGCTTTAGGACTCAATTTAGTAGAAATTTCGCAAGCTCTAGCTGAGCTGAAACCCGCGCCGGGCCGGATGAGTTTACTGGGCGGTATCAAAAATTCTTATCTTATTGACGACACCTATAACGCTTCTCCTGATTCGGTGACAGCTGCTCTGATGGTGCTTGATGAGCTCAAAGTCAACGGGAAAAAGGTTGTGGTCTTAGGAGACATGAAAGAGTTGGGAGATAAAAATGAAGAAGGTCATCGTAAAGTTGGTCGTTTGGCCGCTACGGCAGATATTTTAGTGACCGTCGGTGAGTCAGCCAAATTTATGGCTGATCAGGCGTTGCAGGCCGGTCTGGCTCGAGATCAGATATTTCAGTTTGCCGAGGCAGTTGAGGCTGGGAAGTTTATTCAGAGCAATATTTTGGGTGCCGGAGATTTGACGCTAGTAAAAGGTTCACAGGCCATGCGGATGGAAAAGATCGTGAAGGAATTAATGGCGGAGCCGCTGCGAGCGTCGGAATTGTTGGTACGACAGGAAGAATATTGGCTGGAATAATTTAAAATTTTACGTTATTATCTAGTGATTGTGTAAATGTCAGCTCATTGGCACTTTACCAAATTCAATTATAACCTACTGTGTAGGTTCAGGAATACCGCAATAGTGGTAGAAGGAGAAGACGATGAAGGCGATAAGCTTGGTTTTGTTAGTGGTGCTGGTGGGAGGATGTCCAGAAGAGCAACCGGGGCAGCCGGACGCGCGTGGTGATGCGGTTGGTGGCGATCTGATTGGCGGTGATGTGATGGTGTTAGATCTGGGTGATGGTGATCTACCGGATGGGAAAGTGGTTTCTGATCTGGTTGGAGATGGTTGGCCGGACGGCAATCTGTCAGACGGAAAAGTGATTCCCGATCTGGTTTTGCCACCAGACAGTGATCCCAATAAATCACTGTGTTACACTGGTTCCTCAGGCTGCACCGGTACACCGGGAAGTGGGTACAAATGCCAGGGGATTTGCCAGGCTGGCGTCATGCTGCGGGATAAAAAAACGGGCCAGTGGGGGGCGTGTCAGGGACAGGTTTTGTCTATTGGTTTCGAGATCTGCGGCGATGGACGGGACACCGACTGCGATGGGGACAAGAACAAGGGTTGTCAGACGTTGATCTTCTTCGGTGGGAAAGTCAACGGCCAGACCGTGGTTGACGACAGCGGAAAGGGTAAACACGGCACTTTACAGGGTGGTGTTTCTTCGCAGAAGGGTGGAATCAAAGGTGGTGAGTATCTGAGTTTTGACGGGAAAAAGAGCCGGGTCAATTTCCCGATTGCCTTTGGCACAAATATCACGATCGCTTTCTGGTTCCGCACGTCCGATCTGGCCAAAATAAAAGCCGAGGCTGGTTGGCTGTTCGTGCTGGGGAAAAATGATTCTTTCAACACCAGCAAACCCCGGTGGGCGGCGATAATTAACCCGGGACTTCAGCTGGGTACGGTGAGAGGTTGGTTTGAAGTGCCGGAGTCTTCATACCATCAAGAGTTTCATTTTGGGGCAACCACTAGCAGCGCTCTCGTAATTGATGGCCAGTGGCATCTGGCGGTTTTTACGACGACTGTTGCCTGGAGAGCTTTCTATCTTGACGGGGCAGTTGTTACTAGTGAAGCCAATAAAGTGTATGGATCGTATAAAATAGACTTTTCTGGAATTAAGCTGGGTGTTGTTGGTCATCGGAAGGATACTCCC
>JBDRPV010000069.1:0-13960 GCA_043826745.1 Parcubacteria group bacterium | reverse complement strand
AAAAATCCTGTTCATAACGAATCAAATACTATGCAAGTGTAACTATAAAAAATCAAATATCTCTAAATTAAAGTAAATACTCACAGCTTACCAACTTGTGAGTATTTTATATTATTGATAAATTAAATAATAATTAATCTTTTTCCATGAACTCCGATCTAAAATACTGGAACGCCATCAATCTAGAACCGAAAATCGGCCCAGCGCGTTTTCGCAAACTCTATAATTATTTTGAAACGATGGAGCAAGCCTGGCGAGCTAGTAAGTCTGAATTACGCCAAGCTGGTCTGGAAAACAAAGTAGCCACGGCCTTACAAGCCAAACATCACGAAATATCGCCCGAGCAAGAGATGGAAAAGCTAGCACGGGAAAATATCGAAATCATTACTATCCGGGACAAAAAATATCCCCCGCTCCTGGCCGAAATTCACAACCCACCTGCTCTCCTTTATTTTAAGGGTAAAATACCAAACAGTGACCTGACCATCGCTGTCGTTGGCACCCGTAAATCCACTCTCTACGGCGAACAAGTCACGCCTGACATCATCTCGCCTCTCGCCTCACGTAAAATAACCATAGTCTCCGGCCTGGCACTGGGCATCGACACCCTCGCTCACCGCGCCACTCTCGACAGCGGCGGCCAAACCATCGCCGTCCTCGCCGGTGGCCTTGACAAGCAAAACATCTATCCTTATGCTAACCGCCAATTGGCTGAAGAGATCAGTGAGTGCGGTGCCCTAGTCTCAGAATTCCCGCTCGGCACTCGCACCTATCCCGGTAATTTTGTTCAACGCAACCGGATCATCTCTGGACTCAGCCACGGCACGCTAGTAGTAGAGGCGCCTGCCAAATCCGGCGCGCTAATTACTGCCCAGTATGCCTTGGAGCAAAATCGTGAAGTATTCGCTGTCCCGGGTAATATCAACCAGCGCAATTCAGCTGGCCCCAATAATCTGATCCAACTAGGAGCCAAGTCAGTCAGCTCAGCCACCGATATTTTAGAAGAATTTGACATCACCTCAGATATCGCCAACAATCCCGACCGCCTGAACACAAATATTGTTCCCTCCACCCCCGAGGAAACCAAGCTCCTCACTCACTTATCCAAAGACCCTATCCACATTGACAAACTGACAGAGCTAAGTAAGCTTGACGCATCGACTGTCTCCTCTACTCTAACATTGATGGAAATACAGGGGAAGATCAGACACCTAGGCGCGATGACCTATATTATCAATAATTAAGATCTCTATATCATGAGTAAACTCGTAATCGTTGAGTCCCCCACTAAGGCTAAGACAATTTCTCGTTTTCTCGGCAAAGAATATGTCGTTGACTCTTCTTATGGTCATATCCGCGACCTGCCGAAAAAAGACATCGGTGTAGACGTCGATAATGACTTTAAACCTACATACGAAGTACCAGAAAAAGCTAAAAAACAAATTACCAAGCTCAAAAAAGCGGCGGCCAAGGCGGATGAAGTGATACTGGCCAGTGATGAAGACCGCGAAGGAGAAGCTATTGCCTGGCATCTGACCAAGGCTCTTAAATTAGACCCGAAGAAAACTAAACGGATTGTTTTCCACGAAATTACTAAAAAGGCGATCGCCGAAGCATTGGAAAGCCCTCGGACTATCAACCAGGATCTAGTCGACGCCCAACAAGCTCGGCGGGTGCTCGATCGCTTAGTGGGCTATAAACTCAGTCCTTTGCTCTGGAAAAAAGTACGCATGGGTCTATCCGCTGGCCGCGTCCAGTCGGTGACAGTGCGCCTTATTGTCGAGCGCGAGCGCGAAATAGAGAAATTTAAACCGCAAGAATATTGGTCAATTGAGGCACAACTAAGCCAAAAAGACAAAAGCGAGGAATTTATCGCTAAGCTAGCTAAGAAAGACGGCAAAGTCGTCCCCAAGCTGGGCGTAAAGAACAAAAAAGAAGCTGATCAGATTCTAGCTGACCTCAAAGACGCCAAATACAAAATAATAGACGTACGTAAAAAAGAGCGCCAGAAATCCCCTGCCCCTCCTTTTATTACTAGTACTCTCCAGCAGGAAGCGGCGCGCAAACTTGGCTTTTCCGCTAAGCAGACGATGATGTTTGCTCAGCGGTTATACGAAGGTATCACCATCGATGGCGAGTCAACCGGCCTGATCAGTTATATGCGTACTGATTCGTATAATCTGTCCGAGGACGCCCTGAAAGAAGCCAGAGAGACGATTGTCAAAGAATATGGTGCAAAGTATGCCCTAGACAAGCCACGCTATTATAAAAAGAAATCTAAGGGCGCCCAAGAAGCTCACGAGGCTGTCCGTCCGACATCCCCTGCTCGGACACCGGAAAGCATCAAGGAACACTTGGAGCCACGCGAATTCAAGCTCTATCGCCTGATCTGGCAACGGATGATTGCCTGTCAGATGACCGAGGCTGTTATGGATTCAACGGCCGTTGATATTGAAGCTGATAAATATATATTTCGAGCTAACGGTTCTGTTATTAAATTTGACGGCTTTATTAAAGTATACATTGAAGGGCGCGACGATAATAAAAAGCCAGTTCAGGAAAATCTCCTGCCCGACCTATCAGTTGATGAAATCCTTGAATTAATAAAGCTCGATCCGCAGCAGCATTCAACTGAACCACCCGCTCGCTACTCTGACGCTAGTCTTATCAAAGCGCTGGAAGAGAGGGGTATCGGCCGGCCGTCTACTTATGCGCCGACTCTCTCCACTGTTACTACTCGTGGCTATGTGGAAAAGGAAGAAAAAAGATATCACCCTAAGGACATCGGAGTGTTGGTTAACGATCTGCTGGTAGAACATTTCCCAAATATTGTCGATTATGAATTTACCGCCAAAATGGAGAAGGATTTGGATGCCATTGCCGATGATCACAAAGCCTGGGTACCAGTGATTGCCGAATTTTACAAACCTTTTGCTAAGAATATAAAAATTAAAGACAAACAATTGGACAAAAAAGAAATCACCGAGAAAAAGACGGATAAAAAGTGTCCGGAATGTAGTAAGCCAATGGTAATCAAATTTGGTCGCTTTGGGCAATTCTATGCTTGCTCTGGCTATCCCGATTGTAAGAAAACAGAGCCCCTCGAAGAAGAAAAGAAAGAGATGGCCAAGCTGGAAGAAGAAAGCAAGGAAAAGTGTGAAAAGTGTGATGCGAAAATGTTAGTTAAGCGGGGTCGTTTCGGTCCTTTCCTGGCCTGCTCAAAGTATCCGGATTGTAAATCTACTAAGGCAATAATGAAGCCGACTGGGGTAAAATGTCCTAAATGCAATAAAGGTGACATCGTTGAGAAGAAATCAAAGAAGGGACGACTATTCTTCGCCTGCAATCAATACCCTGATTGTAAAAATGCGATGTGGACCAAGCCGACGGGAGATAAATGTAAGAAGTGTGGTAATTTGATGGTATTTGCCGCTAAGGGCGAGTCGAAATGTGGTGATAAGGATTGTGAGGGGTAGAGGGTAGTTGTTGTCCTGACATACCTTGAAAACGCGTCTCGATTAGATTGGGATTCTTTAAGGCAAAATCGATAAAACCCTGACTCATAAAGGGATTTAATCGATAAATATTTAAATAGTTAGCCAAGAAATCAAAATTTTGCTCGGTAGTAAATTTAAATATATTTTGTATTATCCTAAATTAAGAAGATTCTAGCCTAAACAAAGCAGCAATCGACAGCCTTACTGCGTGTCCACAGTGGACTGGTTCTGGTCATAAATAATATGAGAAGGACAAGATCCATCCGGATCCCAAATACCGGTATCAATAAAATTAGTGGCCGGCTCATCAAGTAAACGTATAATCCTATTTTTGCCATATTTCCTCTTGTAGACATCCAGAACCCTTCTCCTATTTGTCGCTGCTCCAGTCGCGGCGTCGCCTGCTTCACCCTCTGCCTCTTTATCAATAACTACAGCCACTTCACCAAAATCACCATCCCGGGAAATCTTCATGGCTGTCTCAATGCTAGCATCTATTAGGGCATCAACATTCACCGTACTTAAAAAATTCTCGGTCGGATTATTCGCCCTAACCACCAAAACACTTACTCCACTATCCGCATTTTCGGCCTCAATCAATGAAACAGAACCTACGACATCACTACCACCTTTACTTTTTCTAACATATAACAAGACGTGTGGCTTGTCATTACCAATCAGGTCATCTTCTTCGTAGCAAACATCTGACATAGTGGGAGATAGATATCTAAATAATCCGACCGCGGGCACCATAGAAATTTCCTTTTGTCCACTTCCTTTGGAAGCTGGTATATTATATTCATACGGTTTTAAATATTTAGGAAAAATGCGCTCATCTTTTTCACTTGCCTCAAAAGATTCATCAATTGTTTTTTTTATTCCCTCGTAATCGTAATGATTATAACTTAACCCACCTATAGCCATAATTATAACATCATATCCTAAAGCTGATTTTGCCCCTCGCGGAACCTTACCAGAAATATAATCTTCTTTCATCTGTGTCATTCTCTGTTTGATTCTATTTATTAATCCTTTGGGTTTATCTTTTAGCTTAGTAGTAGCAGTCACCCCCAAAAAGTCGATTAAATCTTTCTGATCATCCTCATTTAGATCATCTCCCCTGCTCAGTTTTACAAAAAGAGGAAATAGGCATTTTGAATACAGCGGCCCGAATTGCTTCACATATTCAGTCAAATATTTAGCATCGCTCTCTTCATCTAGGGATAATAAACCAGATTTTACATTGTCTTTTACTAACAACCTAAGATCGTGGAACCATTTATTATACTTTTCATCTTTAATAGTTTTATCCAAGCCAGAGGTGGAATCTTCTAATGTATTAACATCCACATTGACCATTTTCTTTAGCTCCATAAATTCTTCAGACCAAGGAAATAATTTGTTAGCCCTTTCATTATTTTCTATTAGGTTAAAAATCATTGGGACGTGAGCTGCTTTTATAGTTGTATTTAAAACATCTCTCAGCTCATCGTCAGAGAATTCCACTTCAGAAAATACATCAGGATAAAAAGTAGCTACATGATATGACTCACTAGACTCAAACACTGCTTTTTTACACGCGGATGGATCTAAGCTTAATTTATCAAAACACGAAAGAGTTTCATTTAATGAACAACTCTCTAAAATTTTGGCTGACAATTGCTCGTCTAGCTTCTCTCCACTATAATTTTTCAGCAGCCATCCAACTGCACTTGAAAATTCATGTATTTTCTTTGTATTATCAAGAACGTCATTGATGAGTTGGCTCATTTCTTTGACACCTAACATTCTAGAAATCCCAATCGTGTACTCAGGAGCCACTTGATGAATATAGTCAGGATTATTTCTTATATAGTCCATAGAAGCATACAATTCTCCTGGATTTATCTCCTCATGTTGTGTCATAATACTTAAATTATTTATCCAACAACCCCTCATAAACACTCGCCGCTGCAATCGCGCCCTCAGCCGCCGCCGTCACAATTTGTTCCATCTCGCAGAGCCCGACCGTCACATCCCCCGCCGCGTACACGCCCGGCACATTGGTAGCCGCCTGGCTATTTATCTTAATCCGATCTTTCTCGTCCGTTTCCACGCCCAGCTTTTTAGCCAACGCCACCGCTGGCGTCGCCCCCACCTCCACAAACAACCCCCCGAGTGCCAGTTCCTTACTTCCTTTATATTCCTTATCCAACACCACACCTTTCACCATCCCCTCGCCCTTCACTTCAGTCACATTAGTGTCGTATATAATTTCGATCTTCGGTTCCTTAATCACCCGTTCCGTCCAAATCGGCTCCGCGCGCAACTCATCACCACGATAGATCAAATAACATTTCGTGGCGTGGGCCGATAACAACAAAGCTGCCATGGCGGCCGCATCGCTACCACCGACCACACCCGTCACTTTATCTTTGAAAAACATCCCGTCACAAGTAGCGCAATACGACACACCTTTGCCCGCAAACTCCTCTTCTCCCGGGACATTAAGTTTACGACGCTTTTTCCCCAACGCTAGAATAATTGCTCGGCTCTTATATTCCTTATCGCCAGCGCTCACCGTAAATATCCCATCATCACCTTTCTTAACGCTTTTTACCTCATCCGCCTGCAATTCGACATCATATTCCTCATACTGCTCCTGAAATTTCTTCATCAGATCCATGCCCGAGATCGAAGGAAATCCAGGATAATTTTCTATCTTGTGGGCTTTGGCACCGGTACCCCCCATCGCTTTAGCAATCACCATCGTCTTCAACTTATAACGCGCCGCGTAAATCCCCGCTGTAAAACCCGCCGGCCCGCCGCCGATGATGAGACAATCATAAATTTCTTTCTTTTCTTGATAATTCATATTTTTTACAGTTAAATAACAAAATACAAACGGTTTGCTAATTGTAATTTGGAATTTATATGTTGTTTGTGATTTGGTGCTTGTAACTTGGAATTTTTTGTGTCTCGCATTCTTTTTACTTATTTTTCCGTAAAAACTCAACAACTTCTTTCTGGCTGGGCTCCTTCTTTTCCCGCACCACATACTTAAAAATAAAATCATCCGCCCGCACTAAATACTTTCCCACATCTGGTCCCGGCTGCAAGCCAAATTCTTCCATCACATCCTGCCCACTAATAACGTGACGAAAAGTCTTTACTTTCGCCTGCGCAAAAGCTTCCCGCATCCTGGCAATATGCTCCACCACCTCTCGCTGCCGAGCCAGGAATTCCTTTTGTTGCGGACTGTCAGAAGCTTCTGTATCAATTCGGTATAGTTCTAGTAAATCGTTGCCTAGTTGTACATCGTCAATAAAATACTTCTTAATCGTAGTTGAGCGCATATTTTCAACATCGCCAGTGACAAACAACATGTGGTTTCTTACTAGCCATGTCACCCTTTCTGTCAATCTATTTGACAAGCGTAAACGACGACAAATCTGACGAGTCAATTCCGCTCCTTCGTCATTATGCCCATCGAATCTTATCCGATCAACCTTGTCTTTTGCCGGTGTGCGCTGCGTAGGAGGTTTGCCAATGTCATGAAACAGTAAGGCCAAGCGTAGCTGCAAAGAAGCATTCGTAGTTATCAACTGCAAACACAGCCGGGTATGGGCAAAAACATCTCCTTCGGCGTGAAATTCGGGTGGCTGTTCTACTCCTTTCATATCTTCAATTTCGGGAAATACATGCCGTAAAATACCACTAGCGTCATACAAATCTATAGTCTGCAGCGGATCAGCTTTAAGCGATTTAACAAATTCCGCCGCTAATGTCTCTTTGGGCACTATTAATACTTTGCCAGCTCCCGTCATTTTGGTCGCCACTAACATTTTACTTAAGCGGCAAATCGACTGCCAAGTGGCTGATTCTACCTTGAAGTCTAGTTGCGCCGCGAATCTAACACCCCGCAGAATGCGAGAGTAATCTTCCCGAAAACGATCCTTAGGTTGGCCAACTGTCTTGATAATATTTTTTCTAACATCAACTAACCCCTGGAAAGGATCCATTAATCGGCCATTACGCATATCAAGCGCCATCGCATTAATAGTAAAATCTCGACGCGACAGATCTTCCACTAGGGGCAACTTGGGATCAGTTTGGACAGCAAAATCGCGGTAACCGCCGCCGCCAGTAGAAAAGTCAGTGCGCGGCAAAGCAATATCAATCGCTTCAGTCAGCTGTGAGTCTTTCGGTTTAAATTTATACACCCCAAAATCACGGCCGACTAAATCCACCCAACCTCGCGGCTCCAAAAATTCCCGTATTTTTTGCGCGGTAACATTGCGCACCACAAAATCATAGTCCACCAACTCTGGCCGACCAATAATATAATCACGCACCAACCCACCCACCAAATATATTTCCGCTTCCGGATATTCCCCTAACAATTCATCAACAAAAGCAAAGTCGGGTTGGCTTTTGATGTTGTTGATAAGTTTTTTAAGCTTTTTCTTGACTAACATGAAAGTAAAACAAACCAATAGCTGCTAGGACAGCTACGCTCTCACTATATCACCTCTTGAATATTCAAGCAATTTAAGGCACAATGGCATAGTAAAGTGAAACCATGACAATTGATTCACTACTGAGAAAAATAAAGAAGAATTCTCCGCAAGCTGATACTACCAAAATCAGAGAGGCTTATAATTTTGCTCTCAAAAGACACGGTAAACAACTACGCAAAACAGGTGAAGCTTACATCCAACATCCTCTCTACGTCGCTGGTTTTTTAGCCCAGTTTAACTTCAATACTGCCACTTTTATTGCTGCCCTCCTACATGATGTGGCCGAAGACACCTCGACCAAGCTAGAGACTATTGAGGAAAAATTTGGCTCAGAGGTGGTCTTGCTAGTGCGCGGATTAACTAAGCTTAAAAAAATCAAAGGCCAGCTCAGTGACGCTAGTTTACAAGACTACTCGGCCGAAAATTTACGCAAAATGTTTTTAGCCACGGCCGCTGACATTAGAGTGGTCTTGATCAAACTAGCTGATCGTTTACATAATATTCAAACTATTACCGGTCATTCCCCTACTAAACGCAAACAAATCGCCCAGGAGACAATTGAAATTTATGCTCCCCTTGCCAACCGCCTGGGCATGGGAGAGCTAAAAGGTCAACTAGAAGATTACGCCTTCCCTTTCCTTTATCCCCGAGCCTATCAGAAAACCAAAGATCTCTACGAACAAGAGATTATCAAAAAGAAAAAATACGTTGAAAAAATTAAACGGCAGGTTGCTAATAAACTAGCCACGGAAGGAATGGGAGAGGTTGATATTCACGGCCGAGCCAAATATTTGTATAGCTTATATAAAAAATTGCGTCGGCACGACTATAATATAAACGAAATTTACGATCTAGTGGCCATCCGCATTATTGTGCAAACTGTTCCTGACTGCTACAAGGTTCTCGGCATCATTCACAAGAATTGGAAACCGTTGCTGGGACGAATAAAAGACTATATCGCTGTCCCCAAAGCCAATGGCTATCAATCACTGCACACCTCTACCATCGGTCCCGATGGTGAAGTTATTGAATTCCAAATCCGTACTACTAAAATGCATGAGGAAGCAGAATATGGCATCGCCTCCCACTGGCACTACTCAGAAAAAGAAAAGCCTCGGACTGGTTCAAAAGCACCAGCCGACGTCATTAAGTGGGTAAACCAACTGGTCAAATGGCAACAAGAAATAACTACTAAGGTGCCAGGAGAAACATACCTGGAATCGCTCAAAATTGATATTTTCAAAGACCGTATTTTTGTTTTTACTCCCCAGGGACAGGTTCACGATTTACCAGAAGGAGCCTCGCCCATAGATTTCGCTTATCATATCCATACTGATATTGGCAACCACTGTCGCGCTGCTAAAATCAACGGCAAACTAACTTCACTAGATTCAGAATTAAAAAATGGTGACCGCGTGGAAATAGTCACTGCTAATAAAACCACTCCTAGCCTTGACTGGCTTGATTTTGTTAAAACTAGTCTAGCGCAAAATAAAATTAAGCATTGGTTTAAAAATTTAGATCGGCAACAGAATATAGAATTAGGCAAAAGACTTTTAAACAGTCGAATGTTGCAACTGAAAAATAAAAATATCGAGAATCTTCCCCACCATAAAATCGACGCAACTTTAAAAAAATACAACGCCAATACCATTGAGGATCTTTTTGTTAAAATTGCGGAGGGAGATCTTCGAACCGTAAACGTAATTAAATATATTTATCGCGAGCAAGATTTACTTCATACCAGACCGGCTAGCAAGTTTTCCATTTTCAACCAGGCCGGCCGGAAGCCAATTGCGCGCGTGCAAGGCGAAAGCGGCCTCTTGACTTTCTATGCTAAATGCTGTCACCCAACTATTAATGACCCAATCAAAGCTCACATTACTCGCTCACGAGGAGCCCGTATCCATAAAGCTAACTGTCCCGAGCTAAAAAAGAAAAAAAGAGGCCGGGTAGTTAACGCCAGCTGGAAAGAAAAATATCTTGGTCAGGTCAAGATAGAAGTTGAAATGGCCGACCGAGTGGGACTTTTAAAAGATGTTATCCAGACTGTATCGCAAAAAGACGTAAATATTATTGACTCACGCACCAGGGTGAATGTTAGAACCGGCACTACTATTATTACTGTTATTATGGAAATAAAAAACATTGACCAGCTCTTTACGCTGCTCCATGAGATTAGAAAGATAAAGGGAGTAAAAAGAGTACGACGACGAAATTAGCCAGTAATTTTATCAACTAACTCTTTCAGCTCTTTAGAAGAATAAAAGCCGATCATAATACTGCCCTTGTCGCGGTGTTTTTTTATTTCCACTTTGGTACCGAGTGTTTGGCGCAATTTTTCTTCTAGCTGGACCACTTCCGCTTCTTTGCTTTGGCCACTACCTAGGACATTCACTTTAACTTTTTTGACACTCTCCTCTGTGTCTCGCACTGACAGCTGCCCCGCCAATATGTCTTGAAACAACTTTTCCTGCTGTTTGGTATCCTTCACACCCAATAACGTCTTGGCGTGCCCAAAACTTATTTTCCCTTGGGCTAGAGCGTCCTGTATCTTTGTCGGTAATGTTAAGACACGTAAAGTATTGGTAACGGCCGAACGACTTTTGCCAACTTTTTGCGCCACTTGATCCTGGGTAAGGTTAAATTCATCAATCAAGCGTTGGTAGGCCACTGCTTCTTCCACCGAATTAAGATTTTGCCGCTGCACATTTTCTACCAAAGCTACTTCCAATTTTTGCTGCTTGGAAGCGGAGCGAACTACTACTGGCACTTGACGTAAACCAATCATCATAGCCGCTCGCAAGCGACGCTCGCCCGCTAATAATTCATAACTGCCATCCACCGCCTCACTTACTACTAGTGGCTGGATAATGCCATGCTCCCGAATAGAGGCAGCTAGCTCTTGAAGAGGCACCTTATCTATTACTGTCCGCGGCTGCTGCGGATTTGGCTTAATTTTACTTACTAGCACCTCAACTACTCCTCCCTGTCCTGTTGACGTTTTAGTGGTTGGTGTTTTGGGAATGAGTGACTCGAGCCCTCTTCCTAGTCCTTTATTTTGCATATTTTTATATTGATTTTAATCAGCTATCTGTGTATTTGTGTCAATCTGTAAAATCTGTGTGCAATCTGTGTTAACGTTTTACACCCGCCTGCAACGCTGTAGCACTGCGGGCAGGCAGATTCAACACGGATTAGTACAGATTTACACAGATACGCGGATAGATAATTTTGATTTCTACACTATATTATAAGCTTTTAAAACTTCAATGGCCAGTTTGCGATAAGCCTTGGAACCAGCCGATCGCTCGGAATGTTCAATAATCGGCGTGCCAAACGATGGCGCTTCTGCTAGGTCAACATTACGAGGAATCAGCGTCTCAAACACGCGATGGGGAAAATGTTCTTTCACTTGGCTAACTACGTCCTTAGCTAGGCGCAGTCGCTTATGATACATCGTCAACAACGCCCCCAAAATATTTAGGTCTGGTTGTAAGCTATTTTTAACTAACTCGATCGAGTTGAGTAGCTGACCTAAACCTTCTAAGGCATAGTACTCACATTGTACCGGAATCAGGACATCATCGGAAGCCACTAAGCTATTGATAGTAAGCAAGCCAAGACTCGGCGGACAGTCAACTAAAATAAAATCATAGTCATTGCGTACTTCGCGGAGGGCTTCTTGCAACTTGTATTCTCTGTTATCTTCATTTACCAGCTCAATAGCCGCTCCAGATAAATCTTGCCCGGAGGGTAGCAAATTCAAGCCTTGCACGGTTGTACCAGCAATTGCCGCCGTGGCTGATTTATACCCGGACAATACGTCATATACTCCCCGATCACCTTCTTCCAGTCTGACTCCCAGACCACTAGAAGCATTCCCTTGCGGATCAAAATCCACTAATAAGACAAACTTGCCGAAAGTAGCCAAAGCCGCTCCCAGATTAATGGCAGTGGTAGTCTTACCCGTACCGCCTTTCTGGTTTACAATTGAAATTATATTAGCCATATATTTCACAGAGGATCAACATTATTCTTTTTTTGGCTGCGGAACTCGTCTCCCCCGATCAGATCGGGGGATCCTCAGACACCCGCAGCTGCAAAAAAGAACAATATTCATCCTCTATCGCTATAGATGTTTACTCCATTGTAAAATTAACAAGAGAAATTGACAAGCTGGTTTAATATCGTAGAATAGAATTAGCTTGCCGCCGTGGCGAAACTGGTAGACCCCGCAAGCCTGCGGGGCAGGCGCGCTCAATAATATAACAAGCCGAAGTGGCGGAATTGGCAGACGCGCTGGATTCAAAATCCAGTGAAGGCAACTTCTTGAGGGTTCAACTCCCTCCTTCGGCAGATAATTCTATGCAATAAAACCCACTTTCAGGTGGGTTTTAATAATTCGGAAGAACCTTTAAAACAATCAAATGAAAAATCTAATTTGCAGTGCTAGCCAATTTAATCTTATTAATTTCATCATCAACCCTCTTCATATCCTTTAGCAATTCAGCACATCTAGTCTTCTCTCTAATTAAGTCAGTAGAATCAAGCTGGGAATCTATTGATCTTGATATATACCTTTCGACCCTCGACTGCTGTTTTTCTGCTTTATTCTCGGCCGCCACTATCTCACTGCGTTTTCTTTTCCACCATTCGATTTGACTGTTGCATTCGTTGAATATCTGATAGTCATCACTATTGTTCTCTTTAAGTTTATTAAATTCAGCCAAGAGGGCTTCATACTGCCGCTCAAGCTCTGCCAACTTTTCTGTTTCCGCAGTGGCACTCTCCTCTTCATCTATTATTGGTAATCTTTCTGTTTTCCTAGCAGCTCGAAACCCTCCCTCGCCGCCAGGATTTTCGGTTATCTCATTCATAATATTTTTTAATAATTGATTTTATTTAGACTTAAAAGTATCCAGATTTTTTAACATTCTCTCTACTCGCCCAATCTCTGCTTCTTTTTTGGTCTTCCTCTGTTCTATCCTTCTTCGTTGAATATCCGCCCATCCATAAGCAGTTTCACTTCGCAACCTATCACATTTTGTCACCTCTTCATCATCAATCATTCCATTGCGATAAAAAATCTTCCCATCATTCTCCGCCCGATTTTCATCAACCCTTACCTTTCTCAAATTGGTATACTTAACATACGCCCCAAAATCAGTTAATTTGTCATTTGGGGTATCAGACGTGACCTCTTCTATGCCCTCACCATACCCTTCCGCTTCTAAGACGCCCATTTTATTGTGACAATCTGTAAGTTCGCCGTAAATCCCTGTCTCTTCATCTACTAACCGGTCATATTCTTCACGAATCTCTCCTCTGGCAATCTCAATTATTTTCGGATTACCTGCCTCAACACCACTAGCAATTCCATTTAATCTTTCTGCTTCTTTTAAAGCTTTATCTCTTTTGCTGGAATGTTCTTTGATTCCATCTTTAAATTCTTGGCGAGCTCTATTCTCAGCCTGAAGAACATCCTCGCCTTCTCTCTGACGAATTGTTATATGTTTTTCGTCTAATTTTTCCCGTAGCAGCTTAATGCCAGTGTTAGCCCGATTTACCAGTTCCATTTGCCAATTAGCACAATCCCTGATAAAAGCAACCGGGTTTTCCTCTCGGGGCAACTTTTCCTGAAATCCTGTGCCCTCTCGTTCTTCCCCATTTTCCCTAGCCCCGTTATCTTTAATCCTGGCTTCTATATCACCTCTGGTTTCTACAACGGTATCACCGGTTCGAAAACGCTCATCGCCGTCACTGGGATTGCCAAATTGTTCGGCCATAAACTTTCCTGCTGTTGCTGTTTCTGGCATATTATTAATAAACCCTTATGTAGCTTTTAAAATTCACTTTTCTTAGCCAAAACTAATAGCAGACCTTATTTGCCAGCCGCTAGTGTATTAAGATTCGCCAACATATTGCGCTTCGAATCCAATGCTGTCCTCTTTTCCGCTAATT
>JBDRPV010000068.1:0-5167 GCA_043826745.1 Parcubacteria group bacterium | reverse complement strand
ACCATGCCTCTGTTGCGGTTGTACGCCAAGAACTCGAGCGTGGCTCACAGATTGGGGCTAAATACATCATGACCCATCTGGGCTCAGCCAAGGATATAGGCTTAAAAAAGACTCTAACCCAAACAATCGCTGGCCTTAGTAAAGTCCTGGCAGACTATAAGGGCAAAACTAAGCTCCTGATCGAAAATTCAGCTGGCTCAGGCAAGATTATAGGTGATTCATTCGAAGAAATTGCTCATGTTCTTAAAAACATCCCGCGCGGCGTTGGCGTTTGCCTCGATACCACGCACGCTTTTGTTTCCGGTTATGATTTGCGGACTAAGGAGGCCGTTAAAAAAACGTTGGCGGAATTTGACCAGACAGTCGGGCTGGCCAAGTTAAAATTACTGCACGGTAATGATTCGCAAGTGAACCTTAATACCCACGTCGACCGACACGAAAACATTGGTCAGGGTAAAATTGGCCAAGAGGGATTCGCGACGTTGGTTAAAAACAGTAAGTTGCGCCAGGTGAATATGATTGTCGAAACCCCGTCCGGCGAAGGAAAGATTGATGCGCGAGTGAGGGATATAAAGCTGCTGAAAAAATTGCGAAATCATGAATAATAAAGCTAAATCTCAATTATCAAGTTCAGCTGAGCTCCACGCCCGAGAGCATTTTTATGAACACGCTTCTACTTTTGACAAGATTAAAGCAATATTCCCTCCGACAGCAAAGACACTCAACGTCCTAGATATAGGGTGCGGAGATGGCCGGCTAGCCGAAACACTTATTAGACAAGGTCATACTGTAACCGGTTTAGATATCAACGAAGTGGCTCTGAAAAAAGCAGCTCAAAGAGGACTAAAGCCAGTAAAAACAGATCTGGAGATTACTTGGCCACTTCCAGCTGCGCAATATGATGTCGTCCTGATGCTGGACGTACTCGAACATGTAGTCGGTCAAGATCATATGTTAGCAGAAAGCTGGCGAGTTCTCAAAAAGGGTGGGTGGCTAATTATTGCTTACCCGAACCATTTTGATATTCGCAATCGATTCAGGATGCTATTCGGTGGAGGAATTGTGCACTGGTCCCACACTCAGCATAAAAATGCTAGCGCCTCCGACTATTCACACCTGCGATTTTTAAGACTCAAAGAACTTTTGCAGCTAATAAAGCATCATAAATTTTCCCTTGAGCAAGAGCAATTTAATTTTATGGGCGGGGGCATTATCCCCCGGCGCCTACTGCCTTCGTTTGTCAGAAAATGGCTGCTCAGGCAATATCCTAATCTTCTCTCTGGTAAATTTATTCTACGAGCAGTAAAATCGGACGTGAAAAATCTACCACGCCAGAAAACTATTTTGCTTGATAAAACAGAGTTGGGTATTTAAGAAATGAGGCGTTTGAGGTAGAAAAACCTATAAATATAAATCTATGCGCCAAAAATATTCTCGAGAACAGATCAAACAAGCATTGGCTCCCTATGATATAGGTGCCATCCAGAAAACCAAGCTTTTCACTACTGGCATCGATAATACCAATATCCATATCAAAACTGATCGGGGCGAAGGAGTGCTCAAAATTTACGAAACGTACACAGCCAAAGATATTGCTTGCACTCAGTTTGAATTGTCACTGATGGACAAAGCGAACCGGTGTGGTCTACCCGTCCCGCAAACTTATAAAACCGCCGCTAGAGAATACGTTTCGCAATTAGGAAATAAGCCAGTCGCTTATATCTCATTTCTCCCGGGGGATAATATTTATCGAAAACAAGTATCTCTTTCATTAATCAAGGAGATTGGCCATACAGCCGCTAAGATAGACAAATGTTTGCAAAATTTTCAGCCTCAAGGCCATGAACGCTCCCAACACTATTGGGATGTTAAGAAATTTCTCGAGATTAAAAAATTCTTACCCCAATTAGATAAAATAGATATCGATCGCGATGTAATTGAAGATACCTACGCCGAATATGAGAAAATTGTCCAGCCAACTCTTAAAAAATGTCGGCAAGGACTTATTCACAATGATATGGCAACCCACAATATCCTGGCTGACAGTGATAAATTAACAGCAGTGTTGGATTTTGGTGACGCTGTCCATTCCTATTGGATATATGAGGTCGCAGTCATGATCACCCAGCTTTGTATGTATCAACAGGACTGGAAAAATGCTACTAAAGAATTAGTGGAAGCTTATCGAGCTATAATCCCTCTCAATGAGCAGGAGAAAAGTATTTTATACTATTTGGTGAAATGTCGTGCGGCTACCATGATTGTCGTTTGCAACGGCTTGTATTATACTGAGTCTGCCTACAACGACTTAGTAGAAATCCGAGAAGCCGGCTTAGACAACCTGGACAGATTGATAAAATTAGGGAAAAATAATTTTGATTTATTAATATGATTGAAGGATCGCCAAAACCATCGGTTGAAACAGGTGAAAAACACGTAGAGACACTGTCCAGTATTCGCGACCTGCGCGGTGATTTACACATGCATTCTCTCGCCAGTTGGGAAGCGAATGATTCTCGTGGCACCTACACCGTAGAAGAGTTGGCTAGTTACATTAGAGAGCGCGTTGGAATTAAAGAAGGTGACCAGCCAGGTGTAGAATATATTTCCATCACTGACCACGCCACCAATGACAAAGCTATCCCGGACGGTCCGAAAGAAACTGTCGATCGCCGGATATTGGCCCAAAAGACAGAAATTGATCGCCTAAACGAGAGTGGAAAATTCCCCGGCCTAACTATACAAGCGGGAATAGAGACAGCTCTCACCCCCGCAGGCGATCCAGACGTCAGTGATCATATCCTTAAGCAACTCGATATAGTAATAGCTTCCATTCACGAACCACCTGACCTACCAGGCAATAAAAGAGTGGAAATGTATCGCCGCGTGGTGGAAAATCCTTACGTTGATATTCTGGGACACCCTTTTGGGGCTACCTGGTGGGGAAAAGATTATGATTGGCTTTCGGACGAACAGGCTCGAGAGGTAATTGATTTAGCCAAGACGCACGACAAAGCCATTGAAATTAACGCCGCCCAACTCGACCACTACTCACCAGCAATAATGCAAGCTATCGCTGACAGTGAAGTTAAGGTGTCATTTGGGACTGATACTCATGATGATCCTAAAATAAAAGCCAACAAACCATTGGGAATATCGGGTTGGCGGCCATATGTCAAAACAGCGGAATTGATAAAAAAATTTGGGATTAGAAAAAGTAATATCCTTAACACCTATCCTCTAGCAGAATACCAAGCCTGGCGCCAAGCCAGAATTGAAAAATTTACCACCGCAACAGAATAAAAAAGTATGTTCAAAAAGTTTCTCATTAAAACAGCTAAAGACTCTGGGAAGATACTCCTTAAGGATTACGGCAAGCTGAAACACAAAGACATCCAGCGCAAAACCAATCTCGAATTGGTAACTAAGACTGACCTTAAATCAGAAAAGTTTATTGTCGGGCAAATAGAGAGAAAATTTCCCAAGCACAGTATTCTCAGCGAAGAATGTGGCTTGATAGATAAAAAATCTGACTACTTGTGGTTGATCGACCCCCTAGATGGCACCAATAATTTTATTATGAGTAATCCTTTGTTCGCCGTTACTATCTCGCTAGCTTATAAGGGTGAAGTGGTGGCTGGTGTCGGTTACGCTCCTCGTCTCAAAGAGCTTTATTTTACCGAAAAAGGTCAGGGAGCTTATCTGAACGGTCAAAGGATAAAAGTGTCCAAAGAGGATAAACTAAGTGAATCTATCTTGCTATTTTGCCATGGGCACAAGCGGCGCGATTACCAGGAAGTCACTCGCATTTATACTGCTTTTAAAATGAAATGTCGCAGTCTTCGTCAACTAGGTTCAGCCTTACTCGAACTAGGCTTTGTCGCTGCCGGACGCTGTGAGAGTTTGATGATTGACGGGCTGACAACTTGGGACTTGGCTACTGGAGTACTCCTAGTTGAAGAGGCGGGTGGTAAAGTGACTGACTTTCACGGCCAGGAGTGGGATCTTAAGAGCACCAGCATTGTCGCCACCAACAGTAAAATTCATAACAAGTTGCTGCCAACTTTGAAAAAAATATCGAAACAATATGGCAAGCCTGAATAAGATTGCGGACGAAATAAATAAGTGTACCAAGTGTCCGCTGCATGAGAATCGCACCAACGCTGTGCCCGGCGAAGGTGATCCGCAGGCTGACTTGCTTTTTATCGGCGAAGGACCGGGTAAAAAAGAGGACGAGCTCGGCCGACCCTTTGTTGGCCCAGCCGGAAAATTACTAGAAGAGCTCCTGGGCACTATCGACCTCACCCGTAAGGACGTCTTCATTGCCAACGTAGTCAAATGTCGTCCCCCCAGCAACCGTGATCCTCTGCCCGAGGAAGTTGAAGCTTGTTGGCCTTATCTGCAACAGCAAGTTAATGCTATCGATCCTAAGTTAATTATTTTATTAGGTCGTCATTCGCTCGATCGTTTTCTGCCTAATATGAAAATCTCTACTGCTCGCGGCAATCCTATGCGCCGTGAGGTAGAGAATCTGGGACGTTATGTTTTCTACCCTATCTATCATCCCGCAGCCGCTTTGCACAATCCCAATAATCGCCAACCGCTAATGGAGGATTTTCAGAGAATCCCGACAGTGTTAAAGGAAGTTGCTAAATTGCCGGAGAAGGACGCAGCTGAGGCTAAGGCAGAAGACGATGTAGACAAGCCGGAGGAGAAGCAGGCGCGGTTGGAGTTGTAAAACAGGCGGTCACTTTTCCTTGACATTATGCCTTGTCCATACTAGGATAGGGCAGTTTAAGCTTGGGGAAAGGAAGCCAGACTGCAAGTACTTTGTTTTCTGGCAGATCTTTTTCGAATGCCCACAGGACAGACGGGCAAAAACACAGACAGGAGGGAAGAAATGAGTAGTAGCACGAGAGAGAAAAAAGACGGTCAGGTAGGAATAGAAGCGGTCAACGCCATCCTGGACCTTGTGCAGGATGGTCATACAGAAGAGGTTAGGGAGCTAAAAGCTTTTCTCCGCCTCTTGGTAGCAGCTATCGAGGCCAAGGATGAGCGAATCGACCAGCTCAAGGAAGACGTTGCCCGCCTGCGCAGGCAGACGCAGAGCATCGGTGGTCGCCTTGGCCGCGTGTTGCAGCTTCGACCTGTAACCGACGACTCGACC
>JBDRPV010000067.1:0-10608 GCA_043826745.1 Parcubacteria group bacterium | reverse complement strand
ACACAACGGTGAATGAGCTGTGCGACCTGCGGATCCTCGGCCTCCACCGGCGCGATCCCGTGGTTCAGGTAATGAATTTTCCAGAACGACCGGGTTGAAGGACGCTGCATACCGATAACATAATATGCGGGATCTCCCGTTTTTTTATCCAAAAGTAGACAATACACTCCCTCAACATTCAGAGACTGCTTCAGCTTAGCAGCTACTTCTTCCATCAGCTCATCAAATTTAATAATTTCAGTAAGCAAAGGTGTCAATTCACGCAACGTTTTTTGGAAATCGTATTTTTCCTTAATGAATGTACCAACTAACCGGCCAAGTACTTTTTTTAAAGGCCAAAATATTACCGCCACAACGGCTAACGCCATCAGAGTTAGAGATAATGAACTAAGACCGAAGACTACCGCTAGCTTCTCTCTCAGGAAAAACACAAAACAGGCATAAAGTCCTAATAAGCAAGCTGATAAACAAGAGTAAATTAATCCTCTCCTAATAACCACGCGCAAGTCCATGAAGCGGTATCTGACAATGGCATAGGTCGCAAAAATAGTGGAAACAGTAACACTGAGAATCGAATAGCGGGTGATTATACCCAAGATGTCTTCCTTATGCTCAGTTAAAAATTGAGAGATAAAGCCCCCAGTTAACAGGCAAACAGCCGTTATTGATATGCCTAAAATCATATAAAAAAGCTGCATTTTCCGAATTCCATGCGCTCTTTTGTATCCTAAGACTAGTAGTACAATCCCTCCTAGTGAATAGCCCAAAAGATAAATAAAAAAAGCGGGAAATATTGGTCCGTGTATTAAATAAACATGTTCACCATGTATTTCCACATGATCCATAGTTAAGTTAGTGAAGAGAGCCACGGAGGAGAAAAATAAAGCTGGTAATAAAATAAGAAAATTCTGTAACTTGGTGGTGGCTCGTATCTCACCAAAATTCAAGGCAAAAATTACTAAAGCATAAACAATCAGGGGACCGACGGCTAATTCAAAACTATTGAGTAGAGTAATGGTTCTAACTTCCAAGATGAGATTTTCTAGGACCACTAGGCCAGCCCAAGTAGCCAGGGTAAAAATGAGCAAGGCCAGAGACTGGTGATTCCTACCTCGCGGATTTTTAAGTAAAACAACTAGCCCCAAAATATAGTTGAGAAGAATAATTACCAGCGTAAAAACAAAATGAAATTGGAGAGCTAAGATCATGATCGTTTAGCGAGATATTCCTGATACTTTTTGTCTTCTTTGATAGTTTTTTCTAAAACTTCCTGACGTAGAAACTCGGCTTTGGGTATTTTCTTCTGCCGACTCTTCCAATGTAAGTATTTTTCTATCAGGGGAGTAATACGAAGAGTAAATTTGATATTAGGCACTTCTTCCTTTTCCATTCCTTTTTCCGCCGATTTCAGATATTTAAAGATCACTCTTTCTAAAGAAGCAGCCGAATAATATTCAACTCTAAGAAATTTAGCCACATCCTCTCCCTCCATTAAATAAGGAGGAACCTGTGGTAAAATTCCTTTCCGACACAAGCATAAAGTAGGTTTCTTTTGTAACACGGCGTAGGCTAACAGATAGCTAATCTCCGGACTAGGAGTTGATACTTCAATAATAAAACCGTTCATCTTAGCAATTAGCGTTTCCCCACTCTCATTTGCCTGCTCCAAAGCCTTCTTGCCAAAATCAATAATCTCCGACTCATTTACTTTGTATGAGGTAACTATTCGCGCGCGCTCCAATATCTTAACAACCCGCTTATAAGTGGTTTGGAGTTTTTTATCTTTAGTTTTAGGTCCGAGGAAATAAATTTTCATTTATCAATACTAATTATCCAATCTCTCCCGCCAGATCCGTACCCATCATCCTCTTTATCTCTCCTAAATCCCTCGTCTGGCCTAGTGCCCACATAAATTTCATCAAGGTGGTTTCCCAAGTCATATTAGAAATGATCAACGGTCGAAGCTTTCCATTAGCTACCTCTCCTACCTGATGAGGACTATAAATAACTAATAAGGTGCTTTCGGCAATAGAATCTTTAATATTGGGAATAAAATTCTTCATTACATATTGCGTATCGAATGTCTTAATAATAACACCGCGAGGATCAAGCTTGACTATCCGATCAATAATTTCTAACTGCTGTCCGGGAAAAGCCTCTAAAACAAAAATATCCTCATCAATCCGAGGCAATAACTTTGTCTTCTGCTGAACCCGTTGGCGCCGATCCCTGGCCAGCTTAATTCCCACATCAACCTTACCCAACGGCTCAGAGAAAACAGACTCGAAAACATTAAGCGAGGGTCGAGACAAACGTCGAGCTTGGTTGCCTCTTACTAATCGATTACCGAACACTAGACAAACCTCAGCTAAATCCATCGTGGCTGCTTGCACCGCATTAATTAAATTTGCTTTAAACCCCAGCTCCTCGTAACCCTTAAACTCCCCACTTTTATACTTAGGAGAGGCTAGTGAGCTAGTAAAAACGACGGGCTTGTTTAGATCCCGCAGCATGAAAGACAAAACAGCCGCCATATAAACTACAGATTCAATATTATGAGTAACTACGAATCCGTCGTAGTGCTTTATCTTTTCGTAAATAACTCTCGCTAGCCGAGACCAAAAAGCCGGTATAATATCCGCTGGCTTTCCCTCATCAATAAAAACTGGATCAATCTCAGCTAAAACTTCTAACTCCGGTACTCGAGCCATCCAGCTTTTAACGTCTTTTTTCTGAGAAACCGTTGTTTCTTTAACCTGAGCAGCACTGAGAGTTGATCCTCCAGCGAAAAGAAGGCAGATTTTTTTTCTGGTTGGTTTCATGATTTCAATATAACCCGTAGGGTTATCTCCGTCAATATAACCGTTATAAATCAAAATTTCATTGACCGACTTTTTGGCTATGGTACAATGAAAAGTGAGAGATAGCCGTCGCACTATTTAGCGCCGTCGCATATGAATAGATAAAACGAAAGATTTCAGTTAGAACTTGAAGTAAAACTACCCCGCCGTCGCGGTCGTCCGCCGTCGCGATAAAGTGTGGATAATTCACTAAACATAAAACATACATGTTCTTTCAGGGCTGAGTAATTCAGCCTAAACCTATAAGGAGGTAACAAATGGGATACTCAGGAACTACAAGTTGTAAGAAATGTGGCTGTTCTTTCCCGTACGCAAACTACGACTGCGTTCCCGACCTCTGTAAAGATTGCTATGTAGACAAAAAAGTAGCAAGTCATTCCAGAGGAAATCTTTCTGGAACAACCACTTGTTCCGGCTGTAGGGGAAAATTCAGCTACTCTAATTATGATTGTGTTCCCAGCCTCTGTAAAACTTGCTATGGGAATAGAGCAGTCAGCAGACACAAGACTTACTAGTCTGTTGTTATTCCCACGAAGGGGAAGTCTGCCCACATCTTCACCCCGGCAGACCTCCCTATTTTTTTCCAAAGCTAATTTTTAATAATTGACTGTTTATTATAGCTCTTTAGAACCCAAATATCACAACTAATACTATGGATTTCGTTGGCAGTAAACCTCGCCAAGCGAGGTAAAGGAGGTACCAAAATGAACGATAAAAAACAACCAGCTGCTAGCCAGCAACGCGATTTTAAGAGGGAAATTCAGGGCGGAAGAACCTGGTGGTCTATCGTATGTTCCGAATGTGCTGGTGAGGACGCAGGATGTTCATCGTGCCGTGGTAGTGGAGTTAAGATTCTGCAAATCTGCCACAGCTGTCGTGGGAATGGAAATGAGGATTGTCAATGCCAAGGCTCAGGAGTTATTTCAAAAGACAACGAATTACATATTTCAGCCCGACTATGGTAAAAATTGCTGTGATAGCTGGAAAAGAGAGGGCTTGCCAATTTTGGTTAGCCCTCTCACTTATTTAATTGTTGCTTTTTTAGAATAGCCCTTTACAAACCAAATCATCGCGAGAGGTGTACCGATGGAAGTTCCAAGAACACTAGTAATAATTCCTGCTTACAACGAGGGGAAAAATATCGCTGGTGTGATTGCCGATGTGCAGTCACTAGGCTTTGACTCAATTCTAGTAATCTGTAACGGCTGCCAGGATGACACCGCTAAGCAGGCTCAGAAAGCTGGGGCAACCGTTATCCGAATTCCCGAAGCTTCAATTGGTGAGGCTTTTCGTCTTGCCCTACGCTATGCCATTAAGAACAACTTTGACTACTTACTGAGAACTGATGCTGATGACCAATTCTATCCTGAAGATCTAGTCAAAATTGTGGCAGCTCTTCTGCAAGGTGAGGCTGATGTCGCAGTCGGTGTACGCAAAAGCCTGGGAGCTAACCCCTGGCGTCAGTTAGGTTGTCGATCCATAGCTCTATTGCTTACTGTCCTCACTAAAGGAGAGCTGTGCCTTTCCGACGCTAACTGCGGTCTCATCGGCTTTAGCAAACATGCTTTTGAACCACTGTCCCACCGCGAATATGGACGCTGGCCGGAAGCTGAGACCATCCTGTATGTCCACCTGCATCATCTTCTGATCAAGACAGTGAAAGTATCTGTTAAAGGTCGTCACCGTGGTCAATCCTCAATATCTTTCTGGGGAGGCATTAGTCTAGTAGTCAAGAGTATGCTGAGACTGCCCTGGCTGCTAGCCATGTCAAAGCTAGAACACCAAACAACGGGAAAGGAGTAATCCCGATGCAAGTTGATTACACCAACTGGCTGCAAATATTAGCTCAAGGATCGAGACTTGGTCGGGATGATCGGCCGAGATTTCCACCGGAAACTCACTCACTTCTTACTCAGACTTCCTCTCCAAATAAGGGAGAGACTGAGCGTATCGAGGAGAGACGTTGTTGTTTACTACTGTCTGTTTTTAAAAGGGCGGATAAGTGGCTCACAAGAAGAGAAGTTGACTTGATTAGCTTGCTAGCACAAGTGCGAGAACTACGTGGGCACCTTCATCCTTTTTTCACTCTCGGTACTGAAGCAGCTCTGGCCAAGCACATTCTTATGAGACAAGAGCAATTATTTAACATTGCTGTTGTCTATGGTGCACTTGGCTCCACCGTTGAGGAAGTTTTGGCAGTTGCCAAGCGTAAAGCCCAGGAGCTTGAACCCCTGCTGACCTTTGTCAACTTTTCTATTATCGCTGTTACCAGCTGTCTAGAACCGGAGGAGGCAGGTGAGCGAGTAGTGGAAGAATTTTCTGGAGGACGGGTAACTATACAGGTTATCCCTCGACAGAAAAACTTGATTGTCGCTTTTCCCGGCATTAAAGCACCGTCAGTGATGACCGGACTTCAGTACGTGGTAACTACCAATGAAAAAACTGACTTTGTGGTAACCACTGACGGTTCGGAGTCAGTCCTGATGTTCCAATGTCTTACTCTTCTGCAGGCCATGTGGGAAAGTGATCAAGTAAGTATGTCCACTGGCAAGGCCGGAATTCAGTTTGATGCTGTTCTTGGTTCTCGACGTCTACCTGGTAGTTACGTGTTGAAACCTTTTTATCGGGTTCTGTCTAGCTTCTGGTTTCACAAGCTTGTTTACTGTAACTTTCGTGATACATTGCCGGACGTGTCAGATCCCCAAAGTCCTCTTAAGCTGTACCGCTTTTCTAGCCTTAAGCGAAGTCTAGAAAAAATGGGGGCTGACCCCAATAGCGGCCGAGGCTTTCCTGTCCACTCGCTCGACGGCAGCTTTGCTTTCGAGATCCAGGTAGTTTCCGCTCTGGCTGGCAAAGAAGGTGGACGTCCCCAAATTGCCGAGTGCCCAGTGGCTGATATCGTTGCTTACCCCCAAGACGTCGTCAATATGCAGTTGATCTTCGAGCCGCAACACCGAAGAAGGATGGCCGAAGGATTAAAGCGCCATCGCGCTATCGTCGAAGGAGACGCTATCTTTGACGAGGGAACCGAATGTCTGGTTACTAGCATCAGCTCAAGGAAAATCCGTAAGCTTCCTCGCTCTCCATTGCGAGCAGCACCTATTCCTCGGACAGCCGACTCCAACGTTGTTTCTGGAGGAGCCAAAGCGATAGTTATGCTTACCTCGCTGCCCATGCCCTTAAATCACCTGTTTCTACTATTGGCTGCCCGACGGCAACAGCGTGGCTATTTCCTCTCTGCCAATTACGCTCATCTAGCAAAATCTGCCGCCGCCAGCCATCTGATAGCTGCCAGTAAGGTAAAAACAGATACAGTCTCGATCATGGTTCCGCTGATTCTCTGGCCCCTCCTCAAGCTCGAGAACTACCTTGACGAGAAGTCTCTTCTTTTAGGCGCAGTCCTGCTGAATTCGTTGGCGCAGTTGCCTTCGCCGCTGATCCAAGAGATTGGCGCTGGGTTGGAGCAGTGGCGTGACTTTAGTAAATTACTGGCACCGCTCCGGAGATTCCTCAAGCGTAAAGCTATCGTGGGTCTGGAGAAGCTCATCACCCTAATTGAACAGTTGGAAAGGGCTATCCAACAAAGAGTCTACTGGCTTCTGGAGCAAGGAGACGCCCATCTTGGACGCGAGCTGTGGCTGCTGTGCTACTACTGGGAAAAGCTGGGTGATATTAAGCTGCTAAGAGATCTTGGCTACTTTTCCCTGCGCTGGCTGGATGACATCAAAGCTATGCTGTCGATCGCTAAAGTTCCCTATACTCCTCCTCTCAGTCAGTTTGTGGATCAAGAGAGGGCAAGACCTCTTATCGACATAATCCGCAGCGGAATCTTCCAATATGGAATTAAAGAGCAAATCCACGCTGGTTTGCAGCTATACGAACAGCTAGGCGACTTAGGATTCTACGATCTTGAGCTTCGTTTTGACAACCTCGGATATGTTGGTACCACCGATGCTCCCCGCTTAGTCCTAATCGACCCCGGTTCGGTAATTGTCGCCAGCGAACTATGGCCTACGCTCGTTCTGTATGCCCTCCGGAAAGCTAGAGAGGACATTGTCCAATCAGCTCACCTGGAGGAGATCAGGCAATTGGCTGGAAATAACCTAGCAGAAATGTACAAGGTAAGTTGCTTGGGTCTTTTCGATCACTGGATCAAGCAGGAACAAGCCAGAGCCAAAAAAGAGGAGGTGTAAGATGAAACTTCAACAACGGCTCAAAGAACATGTCCGTTATGTCCAGTTCCTGATTTGGCTGCTGCAAAACGACGAGGGTGCGCTTTGGTCGTGGCAACCACCCTCTCGAGATGTTTCAACAACGATCATTGACAATGCTCTTCTGCATGGCAATGATCAGACAGTTACTCTGGCTCGTCGGATATTTAGGGAAGAGCTTGAGCCCAGTGATCCAATTAAACCGACTTTTGCACTTGCCGACCTTACTCAACCAGAATTTGCCTTTCGCTTCGACGGGCAAAGGTCGAAGAAGGAGTTAGCCCCCGCTCGAGAAAGCTCAGTCTGGGTGATCGATAACGGCTGGGGGACGCGGATGGGACCACTGGCTATTGAGGCTGGCTCTAAAGGGTTGATTCCACTTGCTGGTGACATTTCCGACGAAAGCAGTCTTCGGTTATGGCAGCTAGCTGCTCGAGGGGCTCGCCAGGTTCTGGACATCCAGGCAAGAGTATCGGGATTGGATGACTTTTTTGCCATCGTTGCGTCCGATAGTATCGTCTTCCTCACAAAAAATGACGAAGACAGACTAGAAGAGCATTTCGCTCGCCTGGCTTCCGACAATCCGGCCATGATCTACGCTGATTTTCCCGGCCGCTTTGCTACCTCACGGCTAACTCCCTTACTCGATCGGAAGATAAGCGCTGAAGCTGACAGTACAGCCGGCTACAAAATCCGTGAGTTCTGGTTGTTGTCCAATCTTGGCTCAATCTCCACCTACGATGTCATCCTCATCCACAACGACTTGAAAGAGTTAGCTTTCAGAATCCTCCAACACGCCAGGTTCACCATGCACCAGGATTTTCTCTGGGGTCCGCTCTTTGGCTGGATGGCTCGAGGCTGCCCAGTGAACCTGGAAATTGCCATCCGGGAATTTACCGTCCAGGTTGGGAAAAAGGAGCCAGTCATCGGCCTGCCCTTCCCTTTCAAAGCTTGGAATGTTAACACCCCTAGCTGTCTGCGGAGGATACAGAAATGCTGTCAGTAACTAAAGCTTTACTGCTTCCAATACACCAGGATCCGTTTTCTGACCAGATTCACGTTTTCTTGCAGCTACGCGGCGAGGAAGCACCAACTGATCCTGGGATGTGGGCCTTCTTTGGCGGCGGCGTGGAAGAAGGCGAAAGTGCTGAACAAGCCTGCCGGCGTGAAACTAAGGAAGAGCTTGACATCGAGATTGAGACACGCGACCTAATGGCAGTGTCATTTCGTCACTTAACTATCTTCCTCTATCCCATTGCCAAACTCACCGAGTTTGAGCAGAAAGTGACCGTTCTCGAAGGCGATGATGGTCGCTGGTGGCCTGCCGCTGATTTGCCTCCCAATGTTTCTCTGACCGACCGAGTGGCTCTCGCTCTAGCTACCCGGAAATTCGCGCAGGAGAGAGTGAACCTTTTCTTATCCATCGACGTCGAAGAACCTTGGCACGTGAACTTCAACGGTCGCTCTGTTTTCTCCTACTTTGCTGACAGAAAAACTTCTATCCCTCAGACTATTGACCAAGTCCTTCTGTTACTAGAGGGAAAGGGATTAAAAGCGACCTTCTTCATTGTCGGAGAAGTAGCCGAGAAATACCCGGAAATGGTTAAAGCGATCGCCAGTTACGGCCACGAAATTGCCAGCCATAGCTATCAGCACGGCCTGATCTACCTAATGGATCGTCGAGAATTTCGCGCTGACGTACGTCGATCGAAAGAGGTACTAGAGTCGATTAGTGGTCGAAAAGTTATCGGTTTTCGTCCTCCCTCTTGGTCATTCCCACGAGAAAAAGATCCCCGTCGACTGCAAGTTCTCTACCAGATCCTGAAAGAGGAAGACTATCACTACAGTTCGGGAATCTACTCGGGCTTTACTCAGTTGTACGGAACACTGACCAAGTCAAGCGGTCCTCATCTGATAGAAACAGCCGCCGGTACCATTTGGGAATTTCCCGTACCCCTACTGACAGTGCTTGGACCACTAAAGGTTGGCTTCTCTGGTGGTGTGTTCCTGCGTGCGTTGCTCTGGGCTCTATCTGCTTATGCTGTTAGGACACTGATTGCCGCCAGAATGGATCGTGATCGATACGGAATGGTCTACCTGCACCCGCGCGAGATGCAGACCCACTTTTCTGACTCCGGTATCAACTTGGCAGAACTGTGGCTCAACCCTCTTGATCGGCTCATTTATTCCCTCGGCCAGAAAAATATGCCGCCCAAGGTAGAATACTTGATCGATCGACTGGGAGGGATGTGTTTTCGAGACTACCTAGAAGCAGAAGCTCTTTTGTAAATTACCGCACTTTTTTGAAGGCTTGTCTTCCACGGCGAGCCTATTTTTTTTATTAAGAAGACGGAAAAATTATACAGTAAGACAGAGAAAGGCTTAACATTTTTCTTCTAAAAACCTACACTAAGCAAATCCCTATAGAAAGAATGAACCTTCAACAATAAGGAGGCGACATGCCAGGTATTTTATGTAATGGACATAAGAGACGATGGGCAGGAAAGATTGGAGAATTCGCCCACAGACACAGATACCCATGCTTTATAACCAGATCGGTGGCTGAGATCGAGGACACTCTGACTGACCTTACTAGAAACAGTGGCTTCACTGGCGTAGTGGGCGGAGACGGCAGTATAAAGGAGTTCGTTACAGCCGCCCTACGCAGAGATCCGAATGCTTCCCTTACTATCGCCCCTTTCGGCGGTGGGACGATGGAACAACTCCTCAACTGGTTGGGTTGGAAAGGCACCCCACCACAAATCGCCCGTCAGGTCATCCAAGCTTACCAGCAGGGTCAGCTGCAAACCCGAGAAGTCTATCTCTTGCAGGTTAAACACAACGGTAAAGTCCACTACGGATTCATGTTTTTGGTGGGTCCACTGGTGAGATTGCTTGCCGAATATGATCGGAGAGGAAGAAGTGTCCGACAGGCTTGTGCCACTGCTGTCTGGTCCTCGCTGGCAGCGCTTACTGGATGGCCAAGAGGATATAAGCGATTGATCTATCCTGCCCAGGCGCAGATCACCCTCGATGGTTATCTGCAGAGTAACTTCACAAAGCCAACGGTCATTATCGCTTCCATGTTTGACCGCACGGTCTTGCGCTTCCGGCCTTTCTTGACCGAAGGTGACAGTCCAGAAGCTGGTAACTTCTTCCTTATCCTCTCGGACTGGTCACCATTTGATCTCGCCGTCAGAGTCCCCCCCTTTCACCAAGGATGCGTCCCCCAAAATTCGCATCATTTAAACCGTCAAGGCAGTGAATTGGTCATAAAGACTGCGGAAAAATTCTTCACCGTCGACGGTGAGCTCATTGGAATCAATCCGGACAAACCAATCACCGTCACAGTTGGTCCATCTGTCAAACTGGTTGTTCCTTGATAGATACCCAGGACTGTCCCCCCTCCGGATAGTCTTTTTTTATTAAAAGAGATCTACAAACCCCTTGCATCTTTCCTTAAACCACGCTAAGGTATTTTTACTGATCAATTTAATTTTCACTATCATGCCAATCACTAAATCAGCTAGTAAGGC
>JBDRPV010000066.1:0-6863 GCA_043826745.1 Parcubacteria group bacterium | reverse complement strand
GCGGCGAGGAGGGAAAGGGCGTAGTGATTAGCGCCGATATTTTTTATTCCTTGCTTAAAATATTGGAAAATAATTAAAACCAAAGCAATCAATCCCAACACTCCTGTCTCCACCCAAAAGTTTAAGAAAATATTATGTGGGTAAAGCGATAGCTCTACGTGTCGGGCTTCTTTATATTTTTCGTACAATTGTGGAAAGCCAGCCAAGCCAGCGCCGAAGATTGGATTGTCAGCCAACAAGCGGGCTGTGCCTTGCCAGAGTACCAGCCGGACTTCACCCGAGACATCTTGGAAGGTGGCTAGAGTGACAATGTATTCCCGGGTGACAGGAATGGCTAGCAAAATTATCACGGCGATCAAGCTAAGGACGATTATCTTGAGCCGATATTTAGTGAACAGCAGAGCGAAAAAAGTCGCCGCTAACACTCCCAACCAGGCTCCTTCGGTCTTGGCAAAAACCAGCGCCAACGTCATCGCACAAACAGCCAACCCAGCCGGTAGCCAAATCTTATAATTAGCCGCTACCTTTTTGCCGTTAGAAATAACAAAGGCCACCACCAACGACAATATCGGCGCAATAAACAGCCCCACGGCGGCTGGGTAACCGTAAAATGACGTCGCGCGGCGCGCTCCGGCCAGATCATAACTTTCTGGGATACCCCAACCAGTGAAATACTGGACAACGGCCGTCAAAGCAATAAAAGTAGCCGAAGCAGTCAGCGCAATGACAACTTGCTTGAACTGTTTTCTAGTTTTGATGACGTTAATGAAAACGAACAGCAGCAAAATCGGTTCGACAAAATAAGCTTTCCACAATCCCAGAGCAGCTATCCGGTCTGGCGCGACAAAGACAGCAATAGTCGCGGCCACCAAAAGCAAGAGAGCGGGAAAAGCAAATTTACAGCGCAAAGATTTTTTAACAGCCCGACCTAGCTTTTTCTGCGCGACTTGCTTCACCAAAAAAACCAGCAGCAAAACAAGTATCATCCCTTCCAAAAGCGTGCCGGGCATTCCC
Organism: Parcubacteria group bacterium; assembly: GCA_043826745.1. GTDB lineage: Bacteria > Patescibacteriota > JABMPQ01 > JABMPQ01 > JABMPQ01 > JABMPQ01. Next base: position 5,849 of record JBDRPV010000066.1, on the reverse strand, counting down.
GCTAATTGGAAGCGGATAAGATATGCTGGCAATGAGGCTATAACTAGCAAAATACCCCAAAATATTGGTTTTTCTGACAAAAAGGCTTTTTTGAGCAATAGTATTGACATTTATGATATAACGGTGTACAGCGACTTGATCGTTCTTTTATAAACCTCAGCCGGAGAATAGGAGAAGAAATGTTTTTTAGCATCGCAGTGTTGATGATAGGAGTGTTGGGATTGATCGCCCTGATCGTGATCGCGGTCGATGTGTCCGCGATCAGAGAGAAAATCGAAAAAGAATAAGAAACGCACCAACTGGGGGCAGCCTACACAGCTAGCCCCCTTTTTATTTGCGAAGTCCTGCCTGCCCTGCCTACCGGCAGGCAGGCGGTAAGGCAGGGAGTGAGTAAAGAACGAAAACTTGTTTCTGTCCTTTCGAGCGAACGAGCAGACAAAGAGCGAAGCTCTTTATTACTCCTCAATATTATAAACCAGAATCGATCCACCAATGATAGCCTCTGGCTCGTATTCATCTAGCCAGGTGTAATCTTGCTCGCCATGAACCCGAGCGTAATATTTACTATTCTGAAAATAAGTAGCCGAGACAGCCAACCAACCAGTCGTCTCGCCGTCACGGGAACTCCATTTTTGCTGCTTATCGCCCAGATAATATTCTGGCACCGAACCACCAAAGTAATCCACCTTGATGTGCTCGATATTATTGTCTTCGACGTATGTAGTCAGCCGTTTCAAATCTTGTCCCCAGTCGAGATTAGAATCAACGGTGTACTTGTAAGCATTATCGCGGCCGATGAATTCATTAAAGTAGGCTAGATAATGAGGAAAACTAGTTAAGTTAGTTGTCAAATAATAGAGAATAATAACAGCCAAAATGACCATTTTAGGCATCTGCTTGGCTTTAGTGGTAGTTTTGTGTTTGCCAAAGAACCGCACTACATATCTAGCAATCAACATAAACATAAAGGGATAAATAGGTAGCAGATGTCGCAGGCCAATATTGAGATTGCTGCGCATACCAATTAGGAAAAAGGCAGCTATAACTGAGACCATGATAATTTCTGGTAAGAGTTCCCGGCTAGCAGCCATAATGCGATTGTAGATAGCCCGAAATCTATCTTTAACTTCGGGGATTTTTACGGTTCGAGCCTGCTTGATGAAATCGAAGGCGAATAAAAACAGCGAAGAAAGCAGCAGAACAATAGTAGAAATTGGCGTTTTGATCAGGAAGGAAAGAGGATAATAATACCACCAGGATTGATCAGTGGTTTCTCCCCAGAAGTAAGTAGTATTCCCCCCTTGAACGCGGGCGAAAACCATAACCAAGCCAAGCAAATAATGAGCGAAAGGCTTGGTGATAAAATTGCCTTGCATAGCATGGAGAACATCCCGCACTTGGGGCATAAAGGATTCACTTCCTGGCAGAGAATTGTCGATTAAGCGACTTTGCATTTCAGTTGGTAGATTGAAGGTGAAGACTATATATATCGCCTCGACTAGTATAAAACCAATGACAAAGATAAGGACGAGCGCCACTAGTAAAGCGTACGTTCTTTGTAGCCAAGGACGTTTGATTTTACTTGCGCCGGGAAAATTAAAGGGGAAGATCTGGCGATGCTTGCAGAATATAACTAAGATTACTAGCAATCCCAGGTAGGCTACCAGGAATATATTGGAAAATTTGACCAGTTGGGCGATGCCAAAGAAAATCCCCGAGTAAATTAAATATCGCCAAGAGGGATCTTTAATGAATTTGTAGAAATAATAGAGGGTGATGAAAAATGAAGCGGCTACTCCAAGATCAGTAGTTACATAACGACTATGAGCCAGAATATTGGGCGAGAAAGAGAAGAGAAATAAGGCAAAGAGAGCTGTTTTTTTACCAAATAGATCGCGTGTCCAGAGAAAAACGTAAATTCCTAGCAGGATAGCGTATAAGAGGATGGGGAACCGATTCCAAAAAAGTATGCTGTCAGCATCATTGCCAGAGTGGTAAATAAATTTCCAACCCGTCTCCCATTGACCATTGGTTTTATCTTTCCAGTCAGCCAAATCAGTCGGGAAATTGAGATCCATGAAAAGCAAAGGTAAAGAGGCTACTGCTTTTAACAAGGGAGGATGTTCGGGATTGAGGCGATAATCAAAGTACTTGATGTAGGAGTAGCCAGCGGGTACGTGAGCCACTTCATCAGTGGTCCCGGAGTCTCCCAGCATACTAAATAGTCCCATGGCAAACATGGCTACTAACAAAAAAGCAGCTACAACACCAGCTCGTTTTTCGAGGAATTTCATAGATTTATTTTTATTAAAATTTTTCTTGGTGAATGATGTCGTCTAATGCTCGACGTTCTTTCTCGGCTGGTTTTTCTGCTGGATAGCCAATCGGTAGCATGGCAATTGGTCGCAGTCCAGTGGGCGCATTGAGGATCTTGCTAGCTTTAGCCTCATCAAATGAGCCGATCCAGACACTGCCGAGTCCCTCGTTGGCTGCGGCTAAATGAGCTTGGGTAATGGCAATAGTTGCATCTTGGATCGGATAGAGCTTAATATCCCGCTCGTCAGAATTTTCTGTGATACGTTTTGAGTTGGTAAAAAAGACCAGGATAGAGTCAGCCTCAGCGATAAAAGGTTGTGGCCGGAGAGCTGCCCCCGCTAATTTTTTAATAGTTTCTTTTTGTCTGACCAAGACTACTTCAAAAGACTGGAGGTTTTTGGCCGAGGGGGCTTGTTGGATAGCTTCTAAGATGGCTTGTAATTTTTCTGCGGGAACTTCTTTGTCTTGGAAAGCTCTAATTGAGTGGCGGGTTTTTATTAAGTCTCTAAACTCCATAGTGATGAATATTGGATTATAGATTACAGATAGCAGATTACAATTATTAGATTGATCTATTATCTATAATCTAATATCTGATATCTATTTTGCATTATACCAAATTTTCCTACAATCCGTTAATTGATTTGAAGCTTTGCACAAAGTCGTTTATACTAAAAATAAAGTGCCCACTCCAAGAACGAAGCTGTCGAGCAGGTTTTATTTAAATTTTTTAACCAAATTTATGTCTAAACAAAAAAAAGATACTTTTCAAGCAGCCGCTGCTGAGGTTTTGCGCGATAGCGATTTCGCTGATTATGATTCTAAGCGGAAAAATCGTAGTCGTTATATGTCTCTGGGATCAGAGGGTCGCCGTCGCCAGCGAGTTTTAATTCATGGCGCGGCTTTTGTCATTACCGTTGACGATAAAGAGAAATTGCAGCTCTGGCCAGACCACTCAGTCTATATTGTGAACGGCAAAATCAAGGAGGTTTTCCCGGCTGACAAGGGGCGGATTCCGGTGAGCGACATTGATCTCATTTATGATGCCTCTAAGCGGGGAGGAATAATCATTTCTCCTGGTTTCGTCAATGCTCATGCCCATCCCCCGATGTACCTCTTGCGTTCTTCAATGATGCTGGATAAGGGTAACGTTGTTGATCAAATTGCTAAGATGGCTCGCCTGGAGGGCAAGATGACGGATGAAGACTTCTTCCTGGGGGCACTTGGTGATTTCACGGAGGAACAGAAAAATGGCATTACTACTACCCTCAGTCATTACGGCGTGTTTGATCCAGTAGAAGAAGCAGCCAAAGCTTCCCGGCAAAATGTGATTAACGCTATTTCCGCTGTTTCCAATTCTCATCCGGAAAATACACCAGCTTTGGTGGAAAAGATTTTGCGACAAAAGGATTCCTACTTTACTAAGCCAGCCATCGCTGTTCACTATTTACATAAAGCTAGCCCCGCCCAGCTGGAAAAAATCAAGCAGCTAGTGAAAAAGCACCGCGCTTTGTTTACTATGCACGCGGCTGAGAGCGAAGAGTGGGTACAAGAGAATGTGGAAAAATTTGGTGAGCGAACAGTAGAAACACTTGAAAAGCTCGGCCTGGCCAGTTCGCAGGTTTTGCTTTCACATTGTGTTCACTTATCGGGCCGGGAAATCGATTTGATTAAAAAGTATAAAATTGGCGTGGTTCACTTACCTACTTCTAATAAGCTGCATAAAAGCGGTGAATTTGATTTTGTCGAGTTTGTCAAACGGGGGGCAGATAATCAGGTGTGTCTGGGAACAGACAGCGTGATTTCCAAAAACAGCCTAGACTTATTATCTGAAGCTTTGCAAACTCGGATTACCCATCTGCATAAACATCGGGTGTTATACGAAGATCTTTTTCGCATGGTTACTTCGCAAGCGGCTCGAATTTTGAAACTAGGCAAAGTGGGCAAAATATTGCCTGGTTACCAGGCTGACATTGCCTTTTGGAAGCTCAAAGATCGAGGCTTTCTGCCCTACAACGAAAAAGAACCTCTTAGTCTAGTTGGTAATATGATTACTCACGGCGGTCGCAATATTCGCGACCTGATGATCAAAGGTGAATTTATTATTTCCAATAGAGTCCATAATTTGGTCAATGAGAGCGTTCTCTTGATCAAGCTCCAAGAAGCTCATATGGCGTTGCGAAAAAGGATAGGGATATAATCTTTTACATTTAAAATAAATAACTAAAACGAAATGACAACTAGTAAATTGTTCACCGCCCTGTTTATTGTTGCTGGCCTGCTTATGGTGGCTGGTGTAGCCTCTGCTTCTCCGGCTGACACTTTGCAGCCTGCCTCGCCAGCCAGCCAGCCAGCCAACACCATCACCTACAACGAAGAGGTAATAGTAAACGACACTATTAGGGTAAATTCAGCCTACGTTGGTTCTACGGAGGCTGGAGTGGGTGGTGTCACTTTCTTCAACGGTACTATTGTTAACGATGCTGTTGATGAAGATGGCGCCAGTGTTATCCCCGTTACTTTTGGCGATGATGTGCGGATTGATGGCGAGATTTACCGCACGGAAAAGGGAGGAGACGACCCCATTAAGGTTACGGATACTATAATGCCGACAGCCAATAACACATACTCTCTTGGTACTTCGGGTAGTCGCTTTAAGAATGGCTACCTGTCAGGCTCGTTGACTGCTGCCAGTGTCGCGGCGTCCGGGGCGGTTACGGCTGGTAGTATTACGTCGTCTGGCTTGGTTACTGCTGGCAGCGTTACAGCGTCTGGGGCAGTTACCGCTGGCAGTATAGTGACAGCTGGGACAGTTGATGGAGTGGATGTGTCGGCAATTCCTTCGACTTATGTCAGTCAAAGCTCACCTAGTTGGGATAGTAGAAGTGGTAAAACAAGCATCCCGGCTAGTAGTTGTATACCTGAAGATAATGGTATTTCTTATGCCTTCACGACCGGTGAACATGCGTTATACGTAGATAGTGGTGTTGATATTGCTCCTCCGGGGTATGGATTTTATTGCCCGGTGCAACTTCCAGATGGTGCAATTGTAACTTCGGCGGAGGCGTATGTTACAGATAATGGAGCAGGTGGTATTGTAGCTAGTTTCTATAACGCTGATCTTGAGAATTATTCCCATGGCACACCTCGGACGGATTCAACCTACTCTTTGGGTTCCGGTGATTTGATTATTGACTTAGATTCTATAAATCAGACAGTTGATAATAGTGCGAATGCTTATTATATGGTGATAAATATTTCTAATACTGGTACTAATTATGGTTTTCATGGTGCGGTAGTTAATTACACCTATACTCAGCCTTATTAAAAAAAGGGCATCTAGCCCTTTTCTATTTCTCCGGCCGATCGTAACTAATAATTCGGTGCTTCTTTTATTTTCTCCAAGCTATGCGGATGACTTTCTTTGTAGCCCGCTCCCGACATTTTGATAAATTCTGCTTTCTCAGCTAGCTCAGCTAAGTTTTTGGCGCCACAATAACCGAGACCCTGTCGCAAGCCCCCCACTAACTGAG
>JBDRPV010000065.1:0-14305 GCA_043826745.1 Parcubacteria group bacterium | reverse complement strand
TAATGATCTAATATCTATCATCTATTATCTACAATCTATAATCTCAAACAATGGGACGAGTAATTATCGTCACTAATAGATTGCCAGTTACGGTCAAACAAAGGAAAGAACAGTTTGTTTATGTGCCCAGCATCGGAGGGGTGGCCACTGGGCTATCTTCGGTGTGTGACAAAAAAGATTGCCTTTGGATTGGTTGGAGTGGTTTGTCTGATCAAGCTTTGGATAGTTCGGCCAAGCGAAGTATCCAAGCTAAGCTAGCTCGTCAGCACAATAGTCATCCGGTTTTTCTGGCTAAGCAGGACATAAATACTTATTACTATGGTTTCTGTAATAACACGCTGTGGCCCTTGTTTCATTGTTTTACGCAATATGCAAACTATAGTAAAAAATGGTGGGAGTCATACCAGCGGGTTAATAAACTATATGCTAAGGCAGTTTTAGCTAAGGCTAAGCCAGGCGATACCATTTGGATTCATGACTATCATTTGCTGTTACTGCCTAAATTGATACGGGAGAAATTACCGAAAGCTAATATTGGTTTTTTCCTTCATATTCCTTTTCCTCCCTTGGAAATATATCGTATGTTGCCCTGGCGAAAAGAAATCCTAGCTGGCTTGTTATCAGCTGATTTGGTTGGTTTCCATACTTACGATTATGTCCAAAATTTTCTCGATAGTGTGCATCGTCTGCTCGGGTATGAGCATCATTTAGGAAACATTGTTTCCGGGGAGAATATTACTAAGGTCGATGCCTTTCCGATGGGGATCGATTATAATCGCTTTGCTGAGGCGACTGAACTTCCTCAGGTTACTCAAGAAGTTAATAGAATCCGGCAGCGAGTGGGAAAACGTCGATTGATATTATCGATTGACCGGCTAGATTATACGAAAGGGATTTTGGAACGTTTAGATGCTTTTGAATATTTTCTGGACAAAAATCCCCAATATATTGGCCAGGTAACTTTGATTCTGGTAGCAGTTCCCTCTCGCACTCGAATTGAAAATTACGGGCTTCTAAAAAAACAACTAGATGAGAAAATTAGCCAGATTAACGGCAAGTACAGTGAAGTAGAGTGGATCCCGATTTGGTATTTATATCGTTCACTTTCTTTTGAAAAGTTAGTGGCTTTTTACCAAGCGGCTGACATCGCTTTAATTACCCCCCTCCGCGATGGTATGAATTTGATCGCCAAAGAATACATCGCGACCAAAAAAGATGGAAAAGGAGTGTTGATTTTGAGTGAAATGGCGGGAACAGCTAATGAATTGCGCGAGGCTTTAATTGTTAACCCCAATGACAAACGGCAAATATCGAAAGCTTTGCAGCGGGCACTAGAGATGCCGGTGGCAGAGCAGAAAGAACACAACCGCATTATTCAAAAAAGATTACAAAGTTATGACGTGACTAAATGGGCGAAGGATTTTCTTGATAATTTAGCCGATCTCAAGAAAGCTCAGCAGAAAAGTCAGACCAAGGATCTAGATAAATCGGCTGGGACGGAGTTAAAAAAACGATATCGTCGGAGTAAACATCGACTTATTCTCTTGGACTACGATGGTACGCTAGTTTCTTTTACTGACGATCCCAATAAAGCCCAGCCGGATGCCAAGCTCCTTAAGATTATAAAATCCTTAGCCAGTGATAAAAATAATAAAGTAGTAGTAATTAGTGGTCGTGATCGGCATACTCTAGGAGAATGGCTGCAAGAGACAAAAGCCGAAATGAGCGCGGAGCATGGAGTGTGGGTAAAAGAAAAAGGTCAGTGGCAAAAGACGATGGATTTGTCTGTCGCCAGCTGGAAGGATAAAATAAAGCCAATCCTAGAACAATACGTCGATCGTACTCCAGGCTCGTTTATTGAAGAGAAAGATTATACGTTAGCTTGGCACTATCGTAAGGCTGATCCTAAGTTAGCTTTAATCAGAAGGAAAGAGTTGTTGGAAAATTGCGCTCAGGTTACGGAAACTCTCGACCTAGATATTTTAGAGGGCAACAAAGTAGTGGAAATCAAAAGCGCTGATATTAATAAAGGCCGAATAGCTTCGCGCTGGCTAGGTAAACGTCATTGGGACTTTATAATGGCGATTGGCGATGATCGCACTGACGAAGATATGTTTTCTGTTATGCCTAAATCAGCTTATACTGTTAAGGTGGGAGTGGAGCATTCACGAGCCTCCTGGCGGGTAAAATCGGTCGTCGAGACGAGGGAATTATTAGCAAATCTTAATAAATAGCTATTATACCAGTGCAAAGACTTTTCAACCGCGCGACTAAAATTTTACTTAGTACAGATACAGTGGTTCTAGTGGCAATTGCTATGCTAGGTCCGTTCTATACTATGTTTGTAGAAAAAATTGGCGGTAGTCTTTATGATGCCAGCTTAACAATAGCTGTTTTCGCTTTTTCCGCTGGATTAACTACGATTTTTGTTGGCAAATATACTGATAAAGTAAAGGAGAGTGAACTACTAGTTGTCGCTGGCTATGTTTTAATGGGGATTTGTTTTGTATTCTACAATTTCGTTGATTCATTGGCTTTATTGATTGTTATTCAGGTGTTTGTTGGTATTGCTGGTGCGATATACACACCAGCTTCGGAAGCGTTACACACAAAACATTTTAAGAATTGTCGAGTCGGAAAGATCTGGGGGACGGAGAAGGCAATGAGTTATTTCGCTGCTGCCGTTGGAGCAATTATTGGTGGTCTAGTTGTAGTTGAATTTGGTTTCAATGCTTTGTTTATCGTTATGGCTATTTTTTGTTTTGCTAGTGCAACTTATATCTATTTTTTGCCTCGTAAGATTTTATAATGAAAATTGTTATTTGTGCCAGCCTGGATCTGACTCCGGCAATTAAAGAAGTAGCCGAAGACTTGATCAAGCAAGATCACGAAGTTGTCATTCCGCGGACGTCGCAAATGATTATCGCCGGCGAGGTTAGCCTAGAGCAAATAATGCAGGAAAAAGAAAGCGGTCAGATACATGAGCGAGCCATCCGGCAAGATGCCATCATGTCTTATTTTAAGGAAATCGAGCAAGCGGAGGCGATTTTGGTTTTGAACTTAGATAAAAAGGGTGTGCAAAATTATATCGGCGGCAATACTTTTTTAGAAATTGGTTTGGCTTACTATTTAGGCAAACCAATATTTCTCTATAACCCCATCCCGGAGATGTCCTACACCGACGAACTCAAGGCGATCCAGCCGACGGTGATTGACGGTGATTTGAGCAGGATTAGTGATTACGCGGTGCGTTGACAAAACATCGCAGGGTGTGTTAATTAGGCTTGTAATAACTCGGAATGTATAGTTGCTTGGCAAAATCATCCATGCTAAGATACAATTGTTAACTCTACTGACCATGGAAGGTATATTTCAATGAGGCACTCCTGTTTTTAGGCGCAAGTTTTAGATTTAATAATCTAAGGATGAGCTATGAAAACAGTAAACTATAACGAGAAAATTGAATCTTTTCTCAAAAGTAACCCCGCTATCCCTACTGATAAGCTTGGGTTGTTGTTGGTAGTTGACTCTCTATACGAAGATGTTCCTAAAAAGGACATTGACGAGTTTCGCAGTATTTATGCCCATTTTGACCCCAATAGGATTGATGGCTCCGCTAACGGAGTCAATTTTTTAAAAATAGCTAAAAGCCTCAAATCCACTGCTGTTTTAAAAGAAAAACTAAACGCTTATCTAAATGTCAAATTTAATGACATTGAACACGCGAAATCTTACAGTCAGAACATGATTGTTTTTGCTCGCTATGCTGCTTTTGCTTCGCAGGTGGTAGCTGATATTTTACAAGTAGGATCCTTCCCGCCGGGAATAAAAGAAGTTTTACAGGAACGAGAAGAAGTGCAAAAGTGTCGCGATATTTATCAGATGCTAGTTCATTACAAGAATACCAAGGAAAAAAGAATCAAATATGAAATTTTACGTAAATTGGGCTTGATCGTTTTAATTTCGCGGATTAATCGTAGTAATAATGTTGATGAGATAGATCAGGTGATGGAAAAAGTAGTCAGTGCTTTTCAGAAAGGTTTGGGCTTCAATAAGAAATCCAGTTGTAATTATTATATTTGGCTTGATCGCACTAACCGGGTGATATTTAATAGTAATAAGACAAGAGCGACCCTGTTGCATAATTTGGCCACAAAAAGGAGGCAACAGCTAGCCCTTGATACCAGTTCTTTGCAGGAATGTCAGTGCAGTTCGTTTCGTACTCATAGTAATAACAGGGTAGTACACTTTGAATTTCGTAATAAATTCAAAAAGTCCAATCGAGTGACTTATACTTCTTTTATCGAGAAAATGTTTCGCAAGAATCTGGAGTTTCCTAGCCAGGTACATGACGCGGTGGGTATAAAGTTAGTAGTGGATTCTGAAAAAGATATTCCTAAAATCATAACTGATTTAGAAGGTTTTTTGGGAGGTAGTTCGACTCGTAAGCGAGAGAAAAATACTTATCATCGTTTTGATCGGCGTAAAATGAGTAGTTTCTCCTCAGAAGCCTTCACGGTCTGGAAAGCAATCTATGATATCGCCCTGGTAAATTCTTCAGTGGAACAGATTAGAAAAATATTGCCGGTGGTTGATAACTATGAAGAAGCGAGGCGAGTTTTAGAAAGACGCTTACGTTATTTTCTTTATAAACCCCAAGATTTTGTTATCGAAGTGCAATTACAGGATCTCAATTCGTATCTTCTGAGTACCGCCAAAGGTAGTATCACCGATCATGCTTTACTGAAGGCTCGGCAAATCAGATCAAATTCATTCTATAAATTTTTTCCAGAGGAAATTTATGAGTCCGAGGTGTTACAATTGAAACAAGATATTTTAGACGGTTAGAATAATTAATTTAATATTACAACCAACATGAGTTTAGCAGCTGGATTGTCGGAGATGGTGAGCAAGCACCAAGGCGTACAAAGCGACTTGGCCCGCTCTCAAATCATCGATCAAGTAATCAAAAGGCAAGAAGCCTTTGTTTCTTTTTCCGGGGCGTTAGTGGCCTGGACGCCCCCCGAATCAACTGGTCGCAGTCCTGATAATACGTATATTGTCCAGCATAAAGATAGTCAGGATAAAATCGATTGGCGTTCTAAGGCAAATAATCTCTTGGCGCCGGAGATTTTTGATAGTTTATGGGAAGAAGCGGTGAACGTTTTGGCCAAAAAAGATAAAGTTTATGAACTAGATCGAGTGATAGGAGCGGATAGTAGTTATGCTTTGCCAGTCAAAACAGTTTCTGACCGCGCTTTGACAGTTTTGTTTGCTGATAATATGTTTCGACCAGTGCCGGAAGATTTAGATAAAAGTATTTTTGCTGAAACTGGTTTTACTTTATTGGTTCTCCCTTATGACAAAATAAACAATAAATTATATCAGCAGAGTGTAGCTAAGCGCGGAGAAGGAGATAGCGATATGATCATTGTGGCTGATATGGATCGTCGACTGGGGTTAGTTTATGGCTCTGCCTATTGTGGAAGTACTAAAAAGTTGATGTTTACGGTGATGAACTACTTGTTACCGGAGCAAGGGATTTTGCCTTTGCATTGTTCGGCCAATGAAGGAGAGAAAGGCGACGTAGCCTTATTGCTAGGGCTGTCGGGTACAGGCAAAACGACTCTTTCAATTGATCCCGGCCGTAAGTTAATTGGCGATGACGAACATGGTTGGTCAGACAATGGCGTCGCTAATTTCGAGAATGGCTGTTATGCCAAGTTAATTAATCTTAATCCCAAAAAAGAGCCAGGGATTCACCAGGCCACTTTTGGTCAGCGAGAACAGGCTGGTAATGGCTGTATCATTGAAAATACCATGATGTATCCTGATGGTACTTTTGATTTGAACGACGAGCGGCTAACTCCTAATTCCCGGGCTTCTTTCCCGATGGAATTTTTAGATAATGTAAAGGATAGTGTTAAGGGTGCTCACCCCCACACTATTCTATTTTTAGCAGCCGACGCTAATGGAGTCTTACCACCAGTCGCCAAGCTTACTCCGGATCAGGCCATGTTGTGGTTTTTGATGGGCTATACTAGCAAATTAGCTGGCACTGAGACAGGGGTGATTGAACCGACTACTACTTTCTCCCGTTTTTTTGGCGAGCCGTTTATGCCGCGCAATCCTAACGATTATGCTTCCTTACTGGGTGAGAAGATTGCTAAGTATAAGGCTCAGGTGTATTTAGTTAATACGGGCTGGAGTGGTGGACCATACGGTGTGGGCGAGAGGATGGACATTACTGTTACCAGGAGCATCGTCGAAGCGGCTCTCTCCGGTCAATTGGAAAACGTCGAATATAAAGAGGATAAACGCTTTCATATCGCGGTGCCTCAGACTTGTTCGGGCGTGGAAAGTCAGATATTACAAGCTATAAACACCTGGAAAGATAAAGGGGCATACAAAAAAAGAGCCGACGCCTTGGCTCAAGAGTTTTCTGATTATTTTGACAAAATGTATGGGGGGAAAGGGATAGACAAGAACGTGACCAAACAGTGCCCGGGGAAATAATTATTCCAACCCCTTCATGGCCACTCCCACCGCTGTCGGAAAATATTGAGTGATTTCTGCCAGTAACGGTCTAATATCTTCTTGATAAACGACTCTACTCCAGGGATTGCCAGGATAAACTTTTACTCCTAGCGATTTTTCTAGCCAAGCAACGAACTCTTGGTCGCCAGCGCAACCGCCACTGATGATAATTTTGTCCACCTTGACTTTTTTTCTTAGCGCTTCTGCTAATAAATCTCTCAATTCGGACTTGAGCTTTTCCCTCTGGACGGAAAAGATTTTCGTTAAAGGACTGTCCTTGCCTGGCGGATTTAATATTTGCCGGTCTTTTTTAAATTGTTCGGCTTGATTCTGGTCAATATTTAGATGTTTGGCTAGGGCAGCCGTGATTTGCCCGCCGCCGAATTCTATACTTTTAGTAATAATCGGGTGATTGTGTTGAGTTATGGTAACATCGGTATATTTATCTCCCATATCTATAATCATGGTGGGACGATGGTCATGACCAGCCAAGGAGCGTCCCAGGGCGTGATAATTTGTTTCCAGATCTTGTAAATTCAAATAGGTGTTGTGAAAAATATTTTGGTAGCGCTCGATGATATCTTTGTTAGTTGCACTAGCCTGAATAGTTTGGCAGCCTTTTTTAGTACTCGGGTGTATTTTTTGCCATTTAATCAGTATGTCCCGTCCGAGATGTTTAACAGGCAAATTATCTTTAACCCAGGATTCTATTACTTCTTTAGCCGCTTGTTGATCAAAATGGAAAGTTTGGTTGGCGGTGTAACAGCCAGGGATGGTGCTGTAGGCTTTATCTGTCGAAAATTTTGCCCGGCGACAAATTTCGTTGATGGCATTTTGTACTAGCTGACACTCTCTATCCGAAGCTAAGTCGGTGTTAATTTTTTGTGGTAGAGTGGTGTGACCATAATTAGTCAGCCAGGCGTGATTGCCCCGCCGAGTTATTTCAGCGATACGGACGCCGCTAGAGCCAATGTCAACCCCGAGAGATTTTTTTGGCATTACGTTTCTTTGTTTAACACTTCGTAAATAACATTACCCGCGAAACCTTTATTTTTCAAATAGAGAGCCACTTTTTGCTGCCGATTTTTCTTATCTGAGCGGGTAGATAGGATCTCCTCTTTTTGCTGAGCCATTTTTTGGGCTAGTGCTAGTTCTTTTTCCGGCGGATAATTTTCCGTGAGAGCCTGGTCAATCAACTCAGTTTCTACTCCTCTTTGCCCGAGCTTTTTTCGACAAAGCAAACGGCCGCAGGGTCGGTTTTGTAGTTGTGCCTCTAGCCATCTAGCAGTATAGGCTCGATCATCCAACTGTCCAGCGTTGGCCAATTCTGCTAGTACCTTATCGATAATATCTGACTGGTATTTCTTCTGGGCTAGCTTGGTTCGGATTTCGTGGACAGTGCGGGGATAACGACTGAGTAATCTGAGGACATAATTAAAAGCAACTTGGTATTTTTCATCTGACATATGGTTGTTTCTATTATACAATAAGGGAGACAACTTTCCAAATAAGAATAATTTGTTTATGCAGGAGGGGATAAGTAAAATTTGGCAATTTTTACTAGATATTATATTTCCGATTAAATGTATTGGCTGTTTCCGAGAAGGAGAATGGGTTTGTGCGGCGTGCTGGCGGGAAATAGAGCTGAATCGGGAGTTAGCTTGCCCCCGTTGCGGGTGTGTTTCGGACGATGGTTCATTTTGCGACCAGTGTCGAGTTACTTCGAAGATGACTGGCGTTGTAGTGGCTGCTTCCTATGAAGATAAGCTGCTGCAACAAGCCGTGCATACTCTCAAGTATAAATTTGTGCGGGATATGTCGCAGCCACTGGCAATGGTGTTGCACGAGGGGCTAAAGATTTGGTTGAGTCACCATCAAGTAAACCGGCAGGATGTTATTTTCGTGCCCGCGCCGCTTTATCGTAAGCGTGAGCGCCAGCGGGGATTTAATCAGACTGCTTTGTTGGCGCAGGAATTGAATAAAATGGCTAGATTTACAGTGCGAGATGATGTGTTAGTCAGAATCAAGAGCACACCTGCCCAAGCCAAGCTGGATCCAATCAAAAGGCGTAAAAATATCAAGGGTGCTTTTCAGCTAGAGAAGACTGCTATTTTGCGGGGTAAAACTATTTTTATTATTGATGATGTCTGCACTACTAGCGCTACTTTGGAAGAATGTGCCAAGGAAATTGATAAGGCCAAGCCGCGAAAAATTTGGGGGCTGGTGTTGGCGCGCGGGAAGTAATTGACTAGAGCCCTATATTCTAATAATATAGTGGGAGTAGGAGCGATTGATAGGCCTTGCCGAGTAATCATATTGGAGAGGTGCTGCCGCCATAGGCGGCATGGGTTTTAATTTTTTATTGTGTATTATGTTTATATTTTAAAAAGCCTGAAGGACAATGGATATTATATAGGATACACTTTCGACCTAGGGGAGAGAATCAAGAAACATAATGCTGGCGAGACAAAATCTTTAAAATACAGAAGACCATTAAAAATTATATATTTTGAAGAGTATGATACGAGGCAAGAGGCATATAAACGTGAAAGACAAATTAAAAAATATAAAGGAGGAGAAGCTTTTAAGAAGTTGATTAATCGAAATTTGGAGAGGTGCCTGAGTGGTTGAAAGGGGCACCCTGCTAAGGTGTTAGCTGCGTAAGTGGCTCGAGGGTTCGAATCCCTCCCTCTCCGCCAGTTTGCTTGGATTAGGGTTATATCCTGTCTCTATGCGGATAAGTTTTTAGCGCATTATTGCAAGTAATTAGTACTATGACACCAGGAAAAAATAGTTTCGGACAGCCAGGGGAACCCTCAAGATCTCTTGAACACGAAATGGCAGGGGAACAGGGGGAGGGTAAAATGGATATTGGAGAAGTCGCTAGCTATGATTCTGCCGCTAATGTTATTGAATTTGCTGGCAAGTCCCCTATATGCCTGACAAAACTAAAAGGGATAGAGATACCTGGCACACCAACCTCAACCAAAACTGAAAATGGTCAAGACGGCTTGTGGATACCCTTAACTGTTACCAATCAGCAAGGAGAGCAGCATCAAGAATGGTTGCGGATGGATCCCAGCGACAGAAAGCCAGGGGAAGAAGTTTGGATCAATCATACTAAGGCAGGTGAAGAATTACCTGCGCATGGTAAATATGTCAGTTGCGCCATGGCTGAGATGACTTTTTTTCAAGTGATAGCGAAAATGAAAGGAGTTCCCATGATTTATACTGATGAAATTTCGGAGGCAGTAGTATTGACGGAAGCACAAAAACAGGAAAGCTCAAGGATAAATGAAGTGATTGATGAGAATTTGTCGGAGATAGAAACATCAGCCAGAGGGTATAAAGAAGTTGTCTCGGAGATAAAGAAGAAAGATAAAAAGACGGCTGTTTACCGCTTAGCCTTTTTGTTGGGATTATGTTCTGATATAGAACTTGAGACTAAACATCCGCATAGCGGCTCATCCTTTAAAACGGGCGAGAGTGGAAATATAGAAACAAATTTAGAACCACTTGTCAGTAAATTATCAGCAATTAAAGACCTAAATAATCCGGAACATAAACGTGATGTTTTTAACGATGAGGCTTTTTTGGCTCCTCGGGGCGCTCTTTCTCAATTATTTAGAGCAAAATTAGTACTAGATGCGTTGCCTGACGGATTGGAGGAAGAACCTTTGTATGTAAGGCTAAAAGAGCAAGTGGACAACTTAATAGAAGTGTTTAATAATTTAATGCAGCAAGCTTTTAATGAAAAATTTCCCAAAGTTGAGTTATTAAAACCGATTAATGGAGCTGAGGCCGATTTTGATCTCGATGGCGGGGAGATTAATTATTCATGTGATTTTGATGATCTCAGTAATTTCCTGCCATTTAGAAGGAAAGCTAATATATTACATAAGGCCGCGGATAATGCCGGTGATGATAGTACTCTCTTTATTACAGATATTAGAGGTATGGGGTATAACAAAGAAAAAAAGAGATTTATTTTGCTGGCTGAGGGATTTGATCCATCTTCATTTACGGAAGATAATAGGAATTTTAACATATAAAGGAAGGGTGGCAGAGCGGCCGAATGTACCGGTCTTGAAAACCGGAGTCTCCTCACGGGGACCGTGGGTTCGAATCCCACCCCTTCCGTTTTGATATATAATTAAGTGTGGTATAATAAACTGTGTTTAGATTAATAAATTATGCTTGAAAGAGGTATGTCTGATCACTCTAAATTTTCTACAGAAATTCCAGATGATGAAGAAATATCCATTGCAGATCAACCAGTTGAGAAATCCAAGTGGTCTGAACGGGATGCCATTACTTCTGGAGCAAAAGAATCAGATGGTGATACTATAGGATCCCGAACGATTGAGTTGGATGAAGGAGATATAACTGAAGTGTCCGAGGCAGAGCTTGCGGATACTGTATCGGATGTTGACTCCAACAATACTCTAGAAGAATTTGGTGGGGCGGCTGGTGATTCATCAGGATCCAAGGTGAGAGTAGAAAAAAAATTGACAACAGAAACACAGAAAGGCTTTGCTGGTTTGTCTGTGAGAGATAGTTGGGATAGAAATATGGCTACAGTAACTGAGGCGGAACGTGATCGTGATCGCACTACCGACCCCATTGAGTTTTTTAATTCTTTAACTAGAGAAACACGGGGCAGTGAGCATAAATCCGCGGACGATTTTGTTACTATCGTGGCCGACTTGCGCGCTGGAGATACTAAAGGTGCAGAGGAGTACTTAGGGAGGGCTATGGAGAAAACTTTTGCTGAAATGCAGGAGCAAAAAAGGATTTTACAGGAGCGGGAGCAAGATCTTGGTAGGAAGGATAGGATAAAAAGTGAACGCTGGAAAGATGTCAAAATACAACTTGATGATCATGAAGATAGGCTTTTTCAAGGGGGACAAAATCCAATGAGCCGACATTTTATTCGTGAAATGAAGAAGCGAGTCGAGCGTGATGGCTTAGGTGACTTGTTAGAGCCTAGAAATAAAATTGCGGCGGCGGAAAGGACTTTAGCTAGGTATAATGCTATCAGTGATAAATTAAACGGTGTTGAAGACAAATTAGCTCAGACAGGCTAAAGTATTAATTTAATAAAAACAAGTGCAATTAAAATAAAAGTATGTTCCAAAGAAAATCTTTAGTTAAGGTTTATGTTTGAACAAAGAGGATTTGATCCATCTCAAGATTCTTCAGAAGCCTCAGATAATGAGGTTCCTATTGCGTGGGACGTCTCTGAGGGAATGAAGACTGGAGAAGAAGCCGAAGATTCTGTACGCGATACCCAGGTTACATTGCCTCCGGCCATGGAGTCGGGCGATGATGTGGTTGCGATAACAGAAGAGGAGGTTACAGGTAATCAGCCAGCTGTCAGGCGTGAAGACACTCCTGAGGGGATATCATTAGAGCCTAAACAGACAAAAGTAGAAGCCACTGGAGAAGCTCACAATGATTCAAAACAAAAAGAAAACATTGTAGCTAAAATGAATATACCGACAGCTGCCGAGCGCGATCGACTTTTGACTACGGATCCCATTGAGTTTTTTAATTCATTGATTCAAGCAGCAGAAGAGGATGGTGGTGTTGAATCCGGTGTAGATCTTGTCTCTATAGTGAGGGATTTACATGACGGAGATGGTAACTCAGCCAGGAAATATTTAGATTCACTGATAAATCGAGCTGGAAGCAGGAGAGAAATGCTTTGGGAGACTCTGCGGGAAAAAGATGAAGGACTGAAAGAAGAAGATTCGAGTGGTTCTGCAAAACAGACCCAGGAAGAAAGAGAAGCGTCACGGCAAGAAGCTCTGAAGGAACGAGTTATAGAATTAATAAGAGAAAATAAAAAGTCTTCAACCGCGGAGACTTGGGATTTTGAAAAAGCAAAAGAACAAGCTTTCCAGCAGGCTCAACAAGAGCGATTTGAAAAAATAGATGATGATAGTGAATCTAAGCATTCAATTTGGGGTAAAATAGAAGGAGTTCTGGATATAAACGAGCGAAATCTATATAAAAATAGTAGTCATGATCACAGTCTCAGCAGAAAATTAGTTCATAAGGCTGAGGAACAAGCCAAGGAGGCTGATTTGACCGGAATGCTAGAACTTAGAAATAGGTTTGATGCAGTCAGTAGAGAGCTAGTTAGGTATAATAGAGTTAAAGCCGACCTAAGTCGCGGGAAAGGAAAAGTGTCCGCAGAAGTTTTCGCCCAGGCATCCTAATATAGATAGTTCTAATATATACAACTAAAATAAAAACATGTCCAAGGAAAACATTTCCCAATTAGATCCCGAAGAAAATGCCGATACAGCGCAAGCCGGTGGTGGAGTATTATTTCATTGGCAAACACAGGAATTTCAAAAATATAATTTTGAAAGTTCTAAGCTTCTCCTACTGATAGTAGGAGGGATCGCCTTGCTGATTTATGCTTTGCTGACAGTCAATTATTTGTTTATGGTGTTTATAATCATGGCCGCCGTAGTGATCTATATTTTTGACAAGAAGGAGCCAGCCGCTATTGATGTTAGTGTTACTAAAGAAGGAATAGTTATCGGCGAAAAGCTTCTAACTTACGAAGAAGACTTAAAATCATTTTGGATATTATATAATCCACCAGAAGTTAAAACTCTTAATTTTGATCGTCAACAGATAATATTTCCTAATATTTCACTGCAGCTAGAGGATGAAAATCCCCTAAAGCTTAGAGAAGTACTATTACGTTATTTACCAGAAGATATGGAAAGAGAAGAGCATTTTTCAGAAAAAGCAGCGCGGAAGTTGGGGATATAAGATTTGAGCAAACACAAATGAAAATTAAAAATAGCAACGTAACAGTTTTTTGTGGCAGTCTGCTTATTTTATTTACTCTGGCGAATACCGTTTCTGCTTCCACAGCGGATGTTATTCA
Organism: Parcubacteria group bacterium; assembly: GCA_043826745.1. Taxonomy (GTDB): domain Bacteria; phylum Patescibacteriota; class JABMPQ01; order JABMPQ01; family JABMPQ01; genus JABMPQ01. Next base: position 858 of record JBDRPV010000065.1, on the reverse strand, counting down.
GCCTGCCCGTCCGGTAGGTTGGTCGGCTGAAGCTGTCAAAATAGGTGACTTAGGTAGCTATATTGATGAGTACAATACCTATATTGACACTAACACTGATTGGCATTTTCAGAAATCAGGCTTTTTTCGTGATGTTAGTATCGGTTCCCAAGGGGTGGGCGGTGTTACCTATTTCAATGGCACTATCATCAATGACACTGATAATGAAGGAGTGGAAAATCCGGTTACTTTCGGTGATGATGTGAGAATAGATGGGGGTATTTATCGGGGGTCGAGCAAGGGTACTTCTGATGGAATGCCGTTAAAAATATATGATACCATGGTGCCTGGCGTGAATAATGTCAATGATATTGGTTCAACGTCCCTTCGTTGGCAAGATGGTTTTTTCGCTGGGACGGTGACGGCGGGAGGGCTTCAAGGTACGGGAATAGTAGATTCTGATAATATAGCCAATGGTACTATCGTTACAGCTGATTTGGCTGATAGCTCTGTTACCTCAGCTAAGATTGCCGATGGAACAATAGCACTGGCTGATATAGCCGGTGATGCAGTTGTTGGTGATCATATTATGAATGGGACAATCACCGGAAGTGATGTCAGTTCAAGCACTACTTTGACACTAGGAGGAGTAGATTGGGACTCAGCTAAGACGGGCTACACGACAGTTGATGGCTCTAATTGTTCAGGCGGCAATGTTTCTTATACTAACGGATTCTGTCAAAATGATGGCACTGGCGCTACCAGTGCTTATTGGAACGTTGATCTTCCTCATCAGGCGACCGTAACAGCATTTCGAGGCATGTTGTATGATAATCATAGCAATGATAAATTTACTTGCCGCTTGATAAGACGATATCT
>JBDRPV010000064.1:0-3375 GCA_043826745.1 Parcubacteria group bacterium | reverse complement strand
AGTCGCAAAGCAATGCTGGATGATATTGCTGTTCTGACTGGTGGTCAGGTTATTTCGGAGGAAGTTGGCCTCAAGATCGAAAATACCGAACTAAACATGCTTGGTCACGCTAAGCGAATAGTGGCTACTAAGGAAAACACTACGGTCGTTGGTGGTGAGGGCAAAAAGAGCGTCATCGAAGAGCGGGTAGCCCAGATCAAGAAGGAACTGGAATCATCTGATTCCGATTTTGATAGAGAAAAGTTGCAAGAACGACTAGCTAAACTAGCTGGTGGTGTCGCCGTTTTGAAAGTAGGCGCGGCTACTGAGACCGAGCAGAAAGAACGACAGCATCGGGTTGAGGATGCCTTAGAAGCTACTCGAGCGGCGGTTGAAGAAGGTATTGTGGTTGGTGGTGGTGTCGCTCTGATCAGAGCAATGTCAGCTCTAGAAAAAGTAAAGGCTACGACCGCTGATGAAAAGACTGGTATCAAAATATTACAGAATTCTCTAACTGAGCCCCTCAAACAAATAGCTAACAACGCTGGCAAAGAAGGCGCAGTTGTGGTTGAGCAGGTCAAGAAGATGAAAGGTAACGGCGGGTACAATGCGAATACTGACGAATACGAGGATCTGGTCGTACGTGGTATTGTTGACCCTACTAAAGTTACCCGCTCAGCTTTGCAGAATGCAGCTTCGGCGGCAGTGATGTTGCTGACCACCGAAGCCGCTGTAACTGACAAACCGGATGAAAAGGGTGATGCTCCGGTGGGAATGCCTGGTGGTATGCCTGGTGGTATGGGAATGCCGGGAATGTAAAGTTAGATTTCCTTCTAAAAACCCCGCTTTGGCGGGGTTTTTTATCCCCAAGAGTCGTTCAAAACCGATTGATTTTACTTCTAAAATAAGGTATAATATATAGTAGTTTTCTGACGGAAGGGATAGTCCCTGAATAAGTCGAAAACAAAAAGGATAATTAAAAATTGTATGAAAGGAGGTGTTGTTATTGATGATGGAAGAAAATGTTACCGAAGGTGTCCAAGGTGACCCTAAGGATGTGGAAGATAACAAGGGAATTACTTTCCTGAGTTATATCAGCATTTTGTGTCTTATTCCTTTGCTTACCAAGAAAGAGAGTAAGTTTGCTCAATATCATGCTAAGCAAGGTTTAGTACTTTTAATCTACTTTGTTATTGTTAGTGTTGTTTATATTATTCCCGTAATTGGTTGGATTGTAGGTTTACTAGGTTATATCTCTGGTTGGGTATTCGCCATTATGGGACTAATCGCTGTTTCCAAAGGTGAATGCAAAGAATTACCAGTCATTGGTAAATTCGCCAGCAAATTCAAAATATAATTTACTGATAACACCCGGCCCCGCTATATAGTTCCCCGCGGGGCTCGTGTTGCTAGTAAATTTTGTTGATAAATGGATCGGACAAAAATAGTTTGTACAATTGGTCCCGTCTCTGGTGATAAGGCGACGCTTAGAAAGATGATTAAAGCCGGCATGGATTGTGTCCGGCTTAATTTTTCGCACGGCACTTATCCAGATCACGCCGAGATTATTAAAATTGTTCGTCGGGAAGCTAAGCAGCTGGGAGTGCCAGTGGCAGTAATGGCTGATTTGCAAGGACCGCGAGTACGGACAGGCAATTTGCCAGCTACTGGTCAGGCAACCAAGAAAGGTGGCTCAGTTGTCTTGCGGGCGGGAGCAGAAGAAGCACCTGACGGAATTATACCAGTAGGTTATGACAAACTTCATCGCGAAGTAAAGATAGGCGATACGATTTTGATCGATGAGGGATTGATAAAGCTCAAAGTACAGAGCATATCGAGACGGAATATTACCTGTAAAGTTATCGTGGGAGGAGTCATCACTTCTTACCGGGGGATGAATTTCCCCAATAGTAAACTATCCGTTTCTTCAATCACCGCGAAAGATAAAAAGGATCTGGCTTTTGCTCTACGGCATGATGTTGATTGGATGGCGCTTTCTTTTGTTCGCTGCCCAGAGGACATAGCTTATTTGCGCCGACTTATTAAAAGCTGGGAAAAGAAATTACACATAAAAAAGCCTACTAAAATTATTGCTAAAATAGAAAAGAGAGAGGCAGTGGCCGATTTCGATAAGATATTAGAGGCAGCTGATGGCATTATGGTAGCTCGGGGAGATTTAGGGATTGAAATGCCTGCCGCCCAGGTACCAATTACTCAAAAAATGATTATTGAAAAATGTCTAGTAGCTGCCAAGCCGGTAATTACGGCTACTCAGATGCTTCTCTCTATGGTTGATAATTCTCGGCCCACTAGAGCCGAAGCTTCTGATGTCGCTAATGCCGTGATTGATCATACTGATGCCGTAATGCTTTCCCAAGAGACAGCGGTAGGGAAATATCCAGTGGAGACAGTCAAGACGATGTCAAAAATAATTAGCGATACGGAAGAATCGCCTTATGATGACTTAGTTTTGAATAATCATCTTAATCAAAAAACAGCACCCATTGATAGCGCTATCTCTTACGCAGCTGGCCGATTGGCGCGTGATGTGGAGGCGCGCGCTATTTTAGTAGCGACCATCTCCGGTTATTCAGCTCGCTTAGTAGCACGCTATCGTCCCGAACTACCGATCGTAGTCGCAGCCGAGAATGAAAAAGTCCGTCGTCAATTAGCTTTATCTTGGGGAGTAATACCTTTTGTCGTAACTCGTTGCCAAAATGTGGATGAACTTATCCGAAAAGTAGTAACCTGTGCTAAACGTCACCGGATTATCAAGTCAGGAGATAAAGTTGTTATTATTGGTGGGCAGCCAGTAGGGAAGACGGGTAATGTAAATTTAGTGAAAGTTCATCAAGTTTAAAGTTTAATTAAATAAAAATGAACAAACTTTTTTTGTTTTATGGGCTAGTTATCGTTGGTGGTTTCTTAGTTTCTGTTGGTGTGGTCACTGCTGCTCCAGCTGATTCTTTGCAACCCGCCTCCACCATTACCCATAGCGAAAATCTAGTAGTTAATGGGTCAGGACAGTTTGGCAGTGTGCACATTGGTTCTCAAGGAATAGGTGGGGTCACCTATTTTAATGGCTCTATCGTCAATAGCACCACTGGCGATAATGGTAGTGATAATCCGGTTACCTTTGGCGATAGTGTGAGAATAGATGGAGCTATTATGCGAGGCACTTCCGATCAAAGTATGCCTGTTAGGATAGGAGACGATCTAAGGGTGGATGGACAGCTCTGGGGCGGAACACACAAGGGCAATACCGCTGATGGTCAGTCTCTAGTGGTGGCTGACACCATCCGACCAGCTCATACGCAATATAGGGTTATTAAGATAATAAGGTATAATATGAACATTAATAAATTAACGTTCATATATGGAAATAGACCAATCAAT
>JBDRPV010000063.1:0-4241 GCA_043826745.1 Parcubacteria group bacterium | reverse complement strand
CAGTTGACTGGCAATAGCCAGTTACTTTGACATATGTAGACTGGGTGAGTGAGGAATAGGTTTTACCAAACAACGCCCAACAAAAAACGGAGCCAGGTGAGCTCCGTTTTTAAATCCACTGTTTACTGTAAGTCTTAATAGATTTGGTATACTACGAAATGAAAAGCGTCATCGGTAGAAACAGCACCAGTTCCAGTAGAATATATATTCACTCCAATAGATTCGCCCACCTGGCTAGTAAATGCCAATATATCATTATTGGTAACAGCCACTGGGGTAATAATAACTACTTGTTGACCTGGCTCATAAGCTACTCCATCGATGACAATCTGGTATTGAAGACCAACCAGAGAAATAGAAACATTACTGGTACCACCAGCTAAAGTGCCAGCAGCGTCAACAAAACCATAAGCGATCGGTATATTGGCTCCTCCTGTTCCATTTATTTTAGACGGAGTAATGGCGGCGGCGGCAATTTTATCGGTAGTAATAGCCTCGTTTCCTATATTAGAAGTGACAATTGTGTCATTGACAAAGTGATCTCCAGTTATCGTCCCATTAGCTATATCGGCTCCAGTAATAGAGCTATCTTCAATATTACCAGAGTCCACAACTCCTGTGCCTTGTAGGTCAGAGATATTGAGAATATTGGTACTTAATGTTCCTGAGAAAAAGCCATTGCGCCACTGAAAACCACTAGAACCAAAATCATTGATAGCATCCATAGCTGGTCGAACGGTATCAGCTATTACTAGAGATTGACCATCTGTAATATTGCCCTTGTGGGTGCCTCCCCAAAGCTGACCATCAGTTCTAAGATTGCCTCCTATTCTAACTGGCATATTTTGATCAGAAGTACCACGGGTAATAGCACCATCTATTCTCACGCTATCACCAAAAGTAACTGGGTTGTCAGCTCCTCCATCTCCAGTAGTACTATTGACAATAGAGCCATTGAAGTAAGTCACACCACCTATCCCTTGAGAGCCTACTCGCAGAGAACTAAACTGACCCGATCCATTAACAACTAGGTTCTCGTTGTAGGTAATTGTAGAAGCGGGCCCGCCGGCTGGCGAGCCTGCCTGTCCGGCCTGCCTGCCGGTAGGCAGGGTAGGCAGGGCAGGCTGCAGGGAGTCGGTGGAGGCGGCTGAGACGCCCGTAGTGATTAAAAAAGCGCTGCTGACAACAATAATAGCGCCTACTAAAATTGAGCTCTTAGACATGATTTTTGTTTTTATTTTCTAGGATTAATAAAGCTTGTACTTTGTTATTACTATTTTAACATACTTTTTAGCAAAAAGCAAGAAAAAAAAGCCCGCGACACGATTGCCTGAGCTTTGGTGTGGGTAAAACGAGCGGGGACAAAGAACGGGTGAGAAGAGCTATTCGGTAGCCATAGCCTCGAGACATTCACTATCGCTCTGCAGCAACGGATAGCAGCCCGGGTCTTCGTGGGCAGCCTGTGGGGGAAGCTGTCCCTGCGACACCTGAACCCATTGTGGCCAGACCCGAGGAACCCGCGCTAGACTTGGTCGGGAAATCTTCCCAGGAAGGCCGAGCACCATCAGTGTCCCTGCAGTTAGCGCCTCTGGAACCATCACTGCGACAGCCAGGGGAACTCGGGGTACCACCTCCACCACAGTTTCCCCGATCCGACGAACTACCTGCAACAACTCGACCCCGAAATGGGCAATAGAGCCAAGTGGCTCACCCAGAAACCCAATAAATCCTCGGGCAACTTCACTTGCTTTAAGATCTTCTGACTTGGATCCCATCTTTTTCCTTCTCTCCTTATCGTCTATCCAGCTCTCTATGAGTTGGAGGTGGAGGTGAATAAAGTGCCAACCAAAAAATTATAACTATAATTATACCATTCCCACCAACCACTGACAGTAAACTCATCCACAAAGGGGAAATGGTTTGACTTCGCCTCAGTAACATGCTATAATGTAATAAATAATAATTCATTACTTATGCCTCGAGGATCAGAAGGTGGACCTGACTTAGTTGAATATGCTCATGGATCTGAGCAAGCCAAAGAACAGGCTTGTGAAATCTCTCCAGAAATGGAGGCGATGTTTGAAGATGCCGTGGAAGTGTTAGATAGGCTGGAAGCACTGACAGATTCCGCTGATGCAGAGATAGCAAATAAAATAAACAAGGAAGTTGCCCGCTTCGCCGGCCGACACCAAATGGATGTGGGTGAAGCTTTTAGTTTGCTGGAGAAGATGAGGGGAGGGGCCACAGAACAAGAAAAAGACCCTCAAACAATAGCCAAGGAATCAAAAAGGGTGGTGTCCCTAATTGACAAGTTGCGTTCAGATTCAGTTGGAAGTGTAGATGATATGCATAAGATAATTGAATCTTTTGATGAAAATATTGATATTTCGGCTGTGGAAAATATCGTCGCGAAAAATGAAGGTGGTATTGATTTAATCAAAAGGCGACTCTCCGAATTACAACAAGCTCTTATTGAAACAGTTGATCAATTAGAAAGACAACTAGTGATACCAGGAGGAGGCGATGATGATGAGCTAGATGACCCCGATGAAATAAAAAAGAAAAGAGAAGAGAAACTGGTAATTACTACTAAGGAGGAGGTTGCCTCAACTTCCGAGTCAAGAAAAGAGGGAAGAAAGATAGAGTTTATTACTAAATTTGTGAATGCTTTCCGTCGCCTCCAAGCAGAAAGTATCAATGACTTTTCATCTTTTCGTGAGAGATTACACTTACTCACTATTGATGTCCCAACTACCACTAACCAATCAAAACGCGAGAGTCTTTATGATTTTGTTTGTTATTATGGTGGTAGTCATAATCAAGGGAAAGAAGAACGTCTTCACTCTCTCTTTGAATTATTTGATAAAAAGCAAAGTGAATTTGACCCCTACACCTTTGCCCGCCATGTTTTACTATATGAAGGTGGGGGATCATATACTAAATTTGTTAATGAAGACCCATCTGGAGCCAGTGGGACGCTAGCTGCTTAGTCTAGAAAATTTAAAAAAACCACTCCTATACAAAGTGGTTTTGTTTTTTAACTCGACTATACTTTAAACACCCCCTTATTTATTCTATGCTTTTATTCATTACACCAGCCCGAACTAATTCACCCTCTTGACCTTTGCCTTTATTTTTCACCCCTTCTTCCATGGCAGCATCTTTAACTACAATAGCGTCTTTGCCAATAGAAACTATTTTATTGGCTGTAATTATCAACTCTCCTTTGAATAAATCTCTGAGTAATCCCGTAGAAACAAACAACTTAGATAGCTTGTGGGAGGCTTTGTCTACAACAAAATCCTTTGTTTCCCCTAATTCTTCCCCTGAATACGAAACCACCTTGTTGCCAATGATTTTTATTTTACGATCTACTACTCTAGCAATATCCCCATTGTCTTTGAGTGGCACCAATGTTTTTTCATTTTGTACCATCACCGCGTCGTCGCCAAAACTACTCACATCATCGATTAAAACTATTTTTTTTCGTGCCACAATACCCTCTGGTTGAACAAGTAGGGCTAAACATTTTCCATTATCAATATCCATCACTAAATCGACAATTTTACCTAGGCTTTTACCAGAATTAATTGTCACCACTGTTTGTTTTGTGACTTCAGAGTGTTTCATGGGATTTTATTATTTCAAATTCATTTTAACAAATTAAAAGGGTTTGACAAAGAGGGGATAGTTTGCAAAAATTAGACTTCGAACATTCGCTCTTAAAAACAAGGAGAGGGATATGCAGCTCGCCAAGAATTCGCGTCCTGAGTGGTGGCCGCGTACAGAAAACAAGATGAGAATATTTGTTTTAGCGATAATGAGGTTGAAACTGGTAAAAAGGTCAACTCCTTATGGGATGGTGCACCAAATTCCAACTGATATTATGTGTTCGCTGCCGCCAGAGCTTCTAAAATTAAACGAGAGGCAGCTGGGACAATACTTGATGGAAGTATTGATCCCCCAAGTGCACCAGAAATATCACGTAGCCCATCCGCGATCAAACCACCCACTCAACCTGGAATCTCATTCTGGGAAGATGGTTTTTGTAAAAATAATCACGGATAGAGGTTGTGGGAATGAGGAACGCACGGTGTTAATGTGGAAATACCCCCCTAAAAAAGGTCTAAAAAATTGGAGGGATTGGTTAAGCAAAGGTTCTTAAGTTAAGAGCCTTATTTTTTTACAATCGGCATTACAATGTAGATGTAATTATCCTTATCGCTGCTAATTGGTCGGAG
>JBDRPV010000062.1:0-11482 GCA_043826745.1 Parcubacteria group bacterium | reverse complement strand
TTTTGCAGCCTTATCAAATGGTCAAAGATCATCGTACTAAATACGAAGAGACGGATTTCGCCGCTGTTCTCGATGGCCAACTAGATAAATTTATTGAATCATATTTACGTCAATATGCCGAAAAGTAAAAAAACCCAGCCCGACCGATCGACTAACAAACCGATCATTGAGTTTACCAATGTTAGTAAGATTTATGATAAATATCGACAGGAAGTAGTAGCCCTGGAAGATGTCAGTTTTAAAATTGATAGGGGAGAATTTGTTTCCATTGTCGGGCGGAGTGGCACGGGCAAATCTACCATTGTTAAGTTAATGATTGCCGAGGAAAAGCCGACTAAGGGAGAAGTGAAAGTGCTCGATTGGGATTTAAATAAAATAAGGGATCGTCGAGTACCGGAATTTCGTCGGCAGCTGGGGGTAGTATTTCAGGATTACAAGTTGTTGACTCGCAAAACTGTTTACGAGAATGTTGCTTACGCTATGGTGGTTAGTGGGCAATCAATAGCCAAAATAAAAAGAACTGTTCCGCAGATGCTTGATTTGGTGGGTCTAAAGGATAAGGGTCGTCGTTTTCCCAAGGAGCTGTCAGGCGGAGAGCAACAGCGGACGGCGATTGCGCGAGCTTTAGTCCATAAGCCAGAGTTATTAGTAGCGGATGAGATGACCGGTGAGCTTGATGTTCTCTATGCTTGGGAAATTATGGAAATATTGTTGAAAATTAATCAGATGGGCACAACGGTAATCATTGCCACTCATGATCGGGATATTGTTAACAAAATCAATAAACGAGTTATCACGCTCGAAGAAGGAAAAATTATCCGCGATCAAAAAAAAGGAGATTATTTACTGTAAAATGATCAATCTACTGCGTATTCTAAAATTCGGCCTGAAGAATTTTTTCCGTAACATTTGGTTATCAACGGCAGCTACGAGTATTATGATTTTAACTATTTTTACGGTCAGTGTGTTGGTGATGCTTAATTTAGTAGGGGCGATGGCGGTAGAAGCGGTAAAAGAGAAAGTAGACATTAGCATCTATTTACAGCCAGATGTGACTGATAGTCAGATCAATCAGGTGAAAAATAAATTATTGTCGTTGCCGGAAGTTAAATCGATTGATTATACTTCCAAAGATAAAGCCTTGAAAGAATTCCAGCAGGAACATGGGGGAAATGATCTAATCTTATCTTCGATTCTAGAGCTGGACGAAAATCCACTCCAGCCGACGTTAACGGTCAAGGCGCGTTACCCAGAAGATTATGCCGTGATTGCTGATACTATTAATGTTGATGAGTATAAAACAATTATTAGTAAAATTGATTTTGACGATAATAAGGAAGTTATCAATCGCTTGACGGATCTAACTGGTACCTTGCGGCGAGTCGGGATTGGCTTGAGTGCAATATTTGGTCTGGTTGTTGTCCTGGTTGTTTATAACACTATTCGATTAACAATCTATACCCAAAAATATGAAATTCGGATTATGAAGTTGGTGGGCGCTACTAACAACTTTGTTCGCCTACCTTTTATTGTCGAAGGAATTATTTATGGGCTAGTAGGTAGTATTGGTGCTTTTGCTATTTTATATCCGCTAGTGGAATACTTTTCCCCTTTTGTTGGCAATTTTTTGGGAGAGCAAAGCGTTGATATGCTAGCTTACTTTAACGAACATATTATGGTGATATTTTTGGCGGAAATAGCGGCCGGTGTTTTACTAGGAGTAGTTAGTAGTCTCTTGGCCGTGCGGCGGTATGTAAGGAGCATATAGGGAAACGCAGATTTAACACGGATTTAGACAGATTGACACCCGCCTGCCATCAGCTGCGCTTCAGGCGCTAGCGGGCAGGTAAGGCAATGGATTCTGGTTCCATGATCGCAGGCCTGCCCCGCCCTAGTTCTCGGGGATCGTCTAACGGTAGGACGACAGGTTCTGGTCCTGTTAATCCTGGTTCGAATCCAGGTCCCCGAGATCTATGGCGGGATTAATGGGTTTGCCCTGCCCCGCAAGTTTTCGGGGCAGGCAAGCGTGCAGGGCGCCCTGAAGGCTTTCAGGGCGAATCCTGCCTCCCCAGTAGATAATTTTAAGGCTTATTAAAGCCTTTTTTGGTTGGCAGGGGTCGTGGACAATATAATTTTACAGGGAAATGACTGCCTGCCAGATTTTAAGTGGGGATGCTAGCATCAATCTTGTTTAGCTGCCATGCGTAGTATATAATTCAATAGCATGAGTAAAAATATCACAAACTCTAACAATACTAAAAAAGCGCTAGGTCTATTTGGAAAATATCTTTCCGTCTGGGTATTCTTGTGTATCGTCATCGGTGTTTTGATTGGTAAATATTTACCCACTATCCCCGCAACATTGAGTAAATTCGAATATGCTAGTGTCTCTTTGCCAATAGTCATTCTAGTCTGGCTGATGATCTACCCCATGATGTTGAAGGTGGATTTTTCCTGCGTTAAAAACTGCTTTAAGCGTCCTAAAGGTCTAACCATTACTTTAGTATCAAATTGGTTGATCAAACCTTTTACCATGTACTTTTTTGCTTTCCTGTTTTTCACGATAATATTTCAAAATTACATCGCTGACGCTTTAGCCAAAGAATACATCGCGGGAGCTATACTTTTAGGAGCCGCTCCCTGCACCGCCATGGTTTTTGTCTGGAGCCATCTCACCAAAGGCAATCCTACCTATACCTTAATTCAAGTAGCTATCAATGATCTGATAATTCTCGTGGCCTTTGTGCCAATCGTTTCGCTTCTTTTGGGTATTGGTGGCATTGTTATTCCGTATGACACCCTTGCTTTGTCGGTAGGATTATTTGTAGTCGTCCCTTTTCTAGCAGGCTACTTAACAAGGAGAGGACAGATAAAGAAAAATGGCAGTGAACATTTTGTAAAGCAATTTTTACCTAAATTTAAATATGTCACGGAGGTAGGTCTATTATTCACTCTAGTTATTATTTTTTCTTTTCAAGGAGAAGTTATTTTAAACAGCCCACTGCATATCGGCTTAATAGCGGTGCCGTTAATTATCCAAACGTGCTTTATTTTCTTCCTGGCTTACGTTTGGGCTAAAATATGGCGGGTTACTCATGATATTGCCGCTCCGGCTAGCATGATTGGAGCCAGTAACTTCTTCGAATTGGCGGTGGCGGTAGCCATTTCCCTGTTCGGCCTAAGTTCAGGAGCAACTTTAGCCACAGTCGTTGGTGTTTTGGTAGAAGTGCCAGTCATGTTGGTATTGGTTAGAGTGGCTAATAAAACTAAAGGATGGTTCGCCCATCATGATGGCAAGATGGTTGGAGATAAGACACCATCCTAGCACCCTCTTATTTTATCAACCTATGTCCCCATAAGAAACTGCAAATCAGAACAAATATATATAGTGAGCAGCAGGGTAGGGTAAAATCTGATATTATAAATCTAGACCGAAGGACGCAAATCAGGAACATAAATATACTCACTCTGCCGCTTAATTATAGTTCTAACGTCGTCCACGATGTGCAGGAGAAAGTGGGAAGTGACGGTATCGTTTGATATTTAAATTGCAAAAATATGATAACAACCGGTGATCGCTCTCCCCATCCCTATCGGGTTGGTCCAACAGAAGAAGAAGCGAGAGGAAGGGACAGTGAAAGGAGAAAAGAGAGGAAAGAGGAAGAGGAAAGAAGGGAAATTAAAACTCGTATCAACGACGATGCTTTTGAAAATATTAAAAGGACAAATCGTTACTTAGAAGAGAAGGATAAAGAAGTAGAACTCGATTTAGATATAATCAGACAGCGAGCTCTGAAATTATATCTAGGAGCTGGCTACCCCGAAGCTCTCGGAATGACTGAAATAGAGTATAGAAATACTTTTCCTGAACTTACTGAACTTTTCACTCCGGAAGATCGTTCGCTTATCAAAAAGAAAATTGAAGAAGAGGGTTTTAATGATATTCTCATAGTCGATCAACGTTTACCCCTATCTAAGCAATTTGAACTTCTCATCGAAAATGCTCATGACCGAGAGGAAGACCCTATTTCCTCCCCTTTTAGTTTTACTTTTTTAGCAGGCAGCCGTGATCATGACAAACCTGCCGAAGCGTTAGACGATTTACAAGAACTTGATCCCGACAAACTCACTCCAGATATTATTCAATATGTAGGAGATGACTCGAGATCAAGAAGACAGTCTGCACAATATTCACGCCTAGTTTATATTCTTGAGCATTTCGACAAAACTTTATCCGACATTACTAAGCCCCAGAAGGCAGCTTTCAGGATCTCCCTTGTCCAAAACTACCAGGAAATAACCTCAGACACCCAGACCTGTATAGCTACTGAACTGATCCAGATATTTCAACGAGAGCAAAATCAAGCTACAAATCTTTCCGAATACCTAGTCCTTTTCCGATCTCATTTAGGAGAAAGAGGTCAGTTTCTCGATAGCAAATACTGGTGTTGGCTTCCGACGGACGTCTGTGCTCAGGGTGCGCTCAGGGTCTACTGGAGTTCTGATCCTGAACGCCCTGAAGATAACGGGCTTAATATCTCTACAGCAAAGCTTGGCGATTACCGTGCATTCATGGGCGGTAATCGTTCGACGGTTTTGCGGGAAATAGAATAGTTGCTTTCTATAATAAGGTAACTACATGACTGATTCCGTTTCCGCCCTCGCTCCAATTGAATGCACTCACCTCGACGAAGCTACAATTACCAAAGACTATACCGTTGTCTGGGTGACGATTTCGGAATAAAGAGATTGGCATTAGAAAAAGGTAAGAGTTAATCTGACAGAGTAGCTTATTAATATCCAAAAGTAAAAACAAAATGAAAATGCGGTTATATAAACGTTTTTTTGTTATCAATTTTGTTTTTATTTTTTCTCTATTTCTCACCCTCCCCGCCTATTCCTCCGATTCCACCATCCCCCAAGTAAAAATCTATAATTCCACGGCGACGGCGCTTACGGCTAATTTTTTGGCTTACCAAGAAAGTTTTACCGGTGGGGTTTATCCGGCCGCTGGTGATCTCGACGGTGACGGTCAAGGGGAAATCATTACCGGTACCGGTTACGGCGGCGGTCCCCAGGTGAGAATATTTAATAGCCAGGGGAAATGGCTTGGTCAGGACTTTTTTTCCTACGGTGAAAAATTTCGGGGCGGAACCAGTGTAACTACGGGTGACCTCGATGGTGATGGCCAAGCAGAAATTATTACCGGCTCTGGTCCCGACGGTGGCCCCCAAGTACGAGTTTTTAATCAGGCGGGGCAAGTGTTGCTCCAGTTTTTTGCTTACGCCGCGGATTTTCGTGGCGGGGTCAATGTGGCGGCCGGTGATATTGATGGTGACGGCCAGGACGAAATTATTACTGGCGCTGGCGTGGGTGGTGGTCCGCACGTGCGGGTATTTTCGGGTACCGGTCGAGATTTAGGCCTAAATATATTTCCTTATCCGACAGATTTTCGCGGTGGGGTAAATGTGGCCGCTGGCGATGTGGATGGTGATGGCAGTGATGAGATAGTGACTGGCCCGGCTTCCGAGGCAGCGGCGAGGGTGAAAATTTATAAAACTGATATCGCTAGGACAGTCCTCGGTGAATACGTTATGTATACCGAGAGTTTTCAGGGGGGAGTCAATGTAGCGACCGGTGACCTCGATGGTGATGGCCAAGCTGAGATTATCACTGCCCCGGCGTTTGGTGGCGGTCCGCACGTGCGGGCGATTCGTTATACCGGACAGCCAGTGGCGGTGGATTTTCTAGCTTACGCGGCAGATTTTCGGGGTGGAGTTAAAGTGGCGGCTGAAGATCTCGATGGCGATGATCGCGCTGAAATTATTACCGCTCCGGCACCAAATACCCAGCGTGACCAAAAGTGTGCCAAAAATTGTGTCGCTCTCACTTTTGACGACGGTTATTCTAGTGGTGGCTCTTTCGAGCAGATTCTCGAGGTGTTAAAAAAGCATGACGTTAAAGCTACTTTTTTCTTACTCGGTGTGGTGATGCAAAATAATCCAGCGATAGTACAACGGTTAGTAGACGAGGGGCACCAGCTAGCTAATCATAGTTATAGCCACGGTGCTTTTACTCGGATGTCGGCAGCGCAGATAAGGCAGGAAATAATTTACACCGACGACATCGCCAAAAGTGTTATCGGCGAAACAACCAAACCTTATTTTCGTTATCCTGGCGGTTCCCACAATACTGGAACTGACGCAGTTGTTCACAGTTTGGGTTATCGGTATTATATGTGGACAGCCTCGACGGGGGATACTTCGCCTAATCGGTCGGCAACTCACTCATTGTGGGGAGCGTTGGCTGGTCTACACGACGGTTCAATAATTTTAGCGCATACTCAATCTCCTTATACGGCTCAGGCTTTAGATCAGATTATTACTGCCATCGAGAAGGGGGGATATAATTTAGTGACGATTGCCCAGATGCCGGAGTAAAATAGAATCAAGAATTAAGAAGTAAGCTGTGCTTGCCCTGCCTATCGGCAGACAGGCGGCAGGCAGGAATTAAGGAGCCTGCTAATATTGATTTTCCCTTAATTCTAAATTCTTGATTCTAACTTCTAATTACGTTTCCTATTTTTCCTAACTTCTGCTATAATTTGAATGACGTAATTACTTAATTGTCAAAAACAAAATGAAATGGGTGTTGGAGTAATGGTTTGATAGTTCGACAGGCTCACCATCGAAAGACTTTAATCCCTGAGCTTGTCGAAGGGCTCACTGTAAAAAATTAAAATAAAACAAAATGAAGATTATGATTAAAATTCTCGGAGCGTTTGTTGTGACCTGTGGCTTGTTGGCCGTTGCCGGAGTAGCCTGTCTGCCGGTAGGCAGGGCGGCTGCTTTTTCCACCGAAACTCTCCAACCGGCTTCGACTATTGCCTATTCTGAGCCAGTGACAATTTCTGAAACTTTGACAGTTGCCAAACCTGGTTATTTCCGCCAGGGAGTACATATTGGATCAACTGAGGCTGATGTGGGCGGGGTTACTTATTTCAATGGTACCATTGTTAACGCCGCCCTAGACTCATCTGGCGATAGCACTATCCCAGTCACCTTTGGCGACGATGTCCGGATTGATGGGGAAATTTATCGCACGGAAACTGGCGGAGATAGTCCTCTTAAGTTGGCTGATACCATGATGCCAGCAGTCAATAATACTTATAATTTGGGGACTTCAAGTAGCGAGTGGAAAGATGGCTACTTTGCTGGGACAGTAAATGTTGGT
This sequence comes from Parcubacteria group bacterium, assembly GCA_043826745.1. Classification (GTDB taxonomy): domain Bacteria; phylum Patescibacteriota; class JABMPQ01; order JABMPQ01; family JABMPQ01; genus JABMPQ01. The sequence goes on along the minus strand of JBDRPV010000062.1, from coordinate 4,249 downwards.
GCTTTAGGTGGTTCCGGTATTGTATCTTCTGCTAATATTACTGATGGAGCGGTGGCTACGGCCGATATTGCCAGTGGTGCCATCACCCAAACTGCCGAAAGCAGTGGTAATGTCACAGCTACGCAATCAACCATTAAAACCGGTACCAGTTATGATGTGGCTGACACGGTCACAATTACAACTGGAGCTAGCACTCTTTTTTGCATGTATAGCAACTTGGTGTCGACTGACGCTGTTTCGCAAACTGTCAATATGGCTTTATACGTTGACGGCCAAGCAGTTCCCCATACTTATCGTCGGGAAACGACTGATGCTGGCGAAGGACAGTCTTCTTTAGCCGCTTCCGCTTTAGTTACTGTAACAGCTGGTTCACATACGATTGAAGTGCGTTGGAACACTAGTGGGGGTACTGCCACTATGTATTCTCATGCTTTAGATGTTATTGAGCTAAAAAAATAAAGGGTTTTGTTTCTTACTCAATTGCGTAAATAATTAAAATAAATAAAAAAACCAAACTATGAAAATGTTAACTAAAATTCTGGGGACGTTGGTAATGACCCTGGGCGTGTTTGCAGTGGCGGGCGTAGTATCGGCCGCTCCAGCTGATGTTATTCAGCCAGCTAGTGTTATCACCTACAATGAAGAAGTAGTAGTAAACAGTACTCTGAGAACTGATTCTATTGTCATTGGCTCGGCTGAGGCTGGCGTAGGTGGTGTTACCTTCTTTAACGGTAGCATTGTTAATAACTCTGTTGACGAAGATGGTGCTAGTACTATAGCAGTCACTCTAGCCGACGATGTCAGAATTGATGGCCTGCTATACAGAACAGAGATAGGTGGTGATGATCCTCTTAAATTAGCGGATACTATCAGGCCACAGCCGACAGCTACTTATGATTTAGGTACTGCAGCTAATGAATTTAGAAGTGCCTATTTTTCCGGTACTGTAAATACGGCTGCTCTAAGCGCTGAAACACTTGCCTTAACCGGAGCCTTAACTGGTACAACAGCAACGCTTACAGGGGCTCTAACTGGTACAACCGCTACCTTAACTGGAGCCTTAACAGGTGCTACAGCCACATTTTCTGGTGATGTTGCCGCTAGTGGTGATATTAATCAGGATATGGCTGACAACGGTGCTGTAAAAGCTATGGTGGAAATTGATGGTGATGCTGCTAGTTGTCTAGTAAAATCATGGACCATTAATGATACAACCCCAACTTGTGTAAGAGCAGCTGCCGGAACATATACTCTAACTTTTGATTCGAGTGTTGATGTAGATGCCCGTTATTATTCAGCCACGTCTACAATATCAGCCGACACAAGAGTTGTCAGCGCGGTTGCAGCCGATAACGTTGTCAGATTTTATGTATTTGATGAAACTGGAGCAGCAGCTGATACCGATGTTATGTTTGTTGTGTATTAGTATTTGATTCGAATTGAGTTTTAAAAAGACAGGATATAACGCCTGTCTTTTTTTATATCTACTTCTCTGTAACTACGAATATTGTTAAACTAAATCTAGTATTTTTTTGATAGCCTTAATGTTAAGAGTATGAAAAAATATTGGCTGGTTTTTGGTTTTTTGTTGGCTGTCGGGATAGTAATTTTTGCCTTTGCTCGTCCCACTTCAGTCGAAATAACAGCTTATCCTTCTGACAGTGTTATTAAATTTGGCGATCAATCATCGACTGACGGTAAGCTGACCGCAGATTTTAAGACCGGTGCCTACGATCTAGAAATTTCCCGGCAGGGTTTTAAAACGCACAGCGAAAAAATTGAATTAAAGCGAGCTAAGATATTTGAGAAAGAATTTGCCCTCGAGCCGCTGAAGCATCAATTTAGCTTAGAAACGCAACCCGAAGAGGCACAATATCGCTTAACTTTATTCGATGCCTCACTGCGCGAAGGCAAATCTCTGTTTGAAGGCGAATTACCGGCCGGTTCACTGAAAATAAAATTAACAGCTGACGGTTATCAAGATTTAGAAAGAGTAATCTTCCTCGACCAAGACACCGATCTGACATTATGGCTGGATCAACCTGATCAGTTATTACATAATTTGGGTGTTTTCTATTCGGGGCCAGCGCCAAAAGGGGTAGCTTTAACATCTAACAATAAAGAAGCTTGGGTGACGCGCCTGGTTACTTCCCCGGCGGTGGGAATTTACGATCCCTTCACTGGCAACCTGCTCGATGAAATAGATTTAGGGGGTGATGGAGGGGTGGAGGTTGTTTTTAATGCTGATAGTACCAAAGCCTACGCTAGTCAGATGCAGACAGCCAAGGTTTATGAGATCGACACGGCGACACGCCAAGTAGAACGGATCTTTGATACCGAGAGTGCCTGGAGTAAGGTTATTGAACTGTCACCGGACGGTCGGACGATGTTTGTTGCCAATTGGTCGGGCGATGATGTGGCTGAGTTTGATTTGGAGTCGGGTCAGCTGCGTCGGCGCTTATCCACCGTCGATACGCCGCGCGGCCTTTACGTCACGCCGGATAGTCAACAGCTTTACGTAGCTGGCTTTGGTGCTGGCGAGTTAGAGCGGATTGATTTGGCCGACGGCTCACGTCACTTAATTCACACCAGTGACGGGGCGATGCGGCACTTTGCAGCTGACGAGGACAAGGGCGTACTCTATATTTCCGACATGGCCGAAGATGTTATTTGGCTGATGGATTTGGCTACCGAAGAGGTAAGTCAGTTTGTCGACACCGAAAGCAATCCCAATACCATCGATCTTAGCCCCGATAAAAAAGTACTTTATGTTTCTAATCGGGGGGTTAATGATCCGGAGTCTTACTACAATGCTGGGCCGGAGTGGGGGTCAATATTAGCATATGACACCGAGACGGGAAAAATACTAGATGCGATTGTGGGCGGTAACCAATGCACGGGCTTGGATGTTTCCGACGACGGCCGCTATCTTATTTTCACCGACTTTCTCGATAATCGCGCCCGTTTTTACGAAATACCGGACTATGAGACTTTGGCTGGCGGTAACGGAGGGCGAGCGGGGAGTTACAGCCAAGATTTGCAGAAGTAAAATTATACTTTTGATACTTTTTATGGTATAATATTTACCAGAAAATAATTGAAACATAAATAAAATGACAATTCATCACAAAATTTTCGGAGCGCTAGTTATGTTTTTTAGTATTCTAGTGATAATTGGCACAGCCTCTGCTGCCCCCGCCGACCAAATCCAGCCTGCCTCATCAGCAGAAAAGCCCGCCCAAGACGTTACTTACACCGAAACAGTAATTGCGCCTTCAATTAAAATTGGGGCCGAGGGTGTTGGTGGGGTTACTTTTTTTAATGGTAGCATTGTCAATAGCACCACCAGTGATGGAGCCGACAACCCAGTTACCTTAGCTGACAATATTAGAATAGATGGTCGTGTCTGGCGGGGAGCGATTGCTGGTCCGGAGGTAGATGGCAGCACCCCCTTTATTATCAATGATAATCTTCAAGTATTAGGCACTATCCAAGGCTCAAACCTCATCGGAGCCGGTCAACTTTCTACTTCCAATAGTGGATCAACTGGACAAGTTTTATCGCTTAACTCTAGTGGAGCTTTGACCTGGGCAGATGATGTGACTGGCGGTACCAGCACAGGTTCTAGTGGCGATATTACAGCGGTGACAGCTGGTTCTGGCCTTACTGGTGGAGGAACATCTGGCAGTGTCAGTCTGAGCGTCTCGGGTGTCACTTCAGCGATGGTTACTGATGGCACTATTGTGGCTGGAGATATAGCTAGTAATGCGGTGACTAGTGCAAAAATTACTGACGGAACAATAGTTGCTGGAGACATCGCCAACAATGCCGTTACATCGGCTAAGATCAATGATGGAACGATAGTTGCTGGAGACATCGCCAACAATGCCGTGACCAGTGCTAAAATTCTCGATGGCACGATTGCCTCCGGGGACATCGCCAATGACACAATTGATTTTGATAAAATTGTTGATAGCCCTAACTTAGATGCGGATTTGAATATTGAGAGCGCGGCGCTTTTTGTCGGCAATACTGGTGGTAGCTACGCTGGTCGAGTGGGAATTGGAACGGCTACACCCAATAATACGATTGAAGTAAATGAACTTATTAATTTTGACAATACTAGTAGTATCCATCTGACAGCTCTAGGTTATCAGGCTGGCAACGTTGTTTCAGCTGCCGATAACACGCTGATCGGTTACGGAGCAGGAGATGTTATCACCTCGGGAACAGATAACACCGCGCTGGG
>JBDRPV010000061.1:0-2432 GCA_043826745.1 Parcubacteria group bacterium | reverse complement strand
CGAGAAAAAAGGAAATGTTCCTAGGCCATTTAGTGAAGCTGAGAAACCGAGGAAGCATGATGATTTATGGAAAAATTTGGTGAATAATGTGAGTAGCGGAAAAAAACCACCCGGATTACCCAGCAGCTCTGTCACATCGGGCGGGGAAGCCGTCAGTGATACAAGCGACAATCGAGAGATTGAGCCGATAAAAGCCGAAGAGAGCATCGAAGATCTTCAAACTCGATTTTCTGGGGCGATAACTGCTACAAAACAGTTACTCAGAGAGGCCATTCAAGTTGGCTGGATAAATGATGAGGCAGAGGCGGCACAGATCATTAGAGCGCTTGAACAGGGCGATGTAGCTGGTATGCATAATAAAATAGCAGAAGTAGAGGAGCGTTTAAATAAAGATAGCCAAGCTGCCTTTGATAGTTTTTCCAATATGGCTGATAATGCTTTTAATTTACATCGTACACTTACTAAACGTGGGGCGTCAGTGGATCCGACGTTTAAAGAATTTAAAGCTGGGCGGGGGCCATCACCCGAGGTGACTGGCAAAGAACGGGCGGCAGAAATTATTAAGGAGAACCCGATGTATGGAGATCAATTCTGGCAACTAGATCAAATATTAGAAGCAGCCAATAAGGACAATTGGCTTGTTGACCCTGAAAACGCAGTGATTTACAATTCAATTTTGGAAGGCAATTATCCTGAGTCATTAAGAGCAATTAGTAGTGCAAAAGGAAAAATTGACGAGGGGCGTTCGGCAGAACTTCACGTTATTCGTGAACTGGTTCTATCTTTGGAAAAAAGTCCGATTGGACAAGCAGGATATGAATTGTTTAAAAATTTAAATCAAGGGAAATTGAAGAAATGGCTCGGTGGGCAGCATTCAAAAACAGAAATTATGGGATATTTGGCCACCTCAGATTACGAAAAAATTGGCGAAGTTTTAGACAAACTCTCTAATAATGGAAAAGCCGTAGGGTTTGTGCGGGAGAGTAGAGAGGCGATTAGTCAATTATGTCAGCTTGAGATAGCAGATTCTGAGGTTGTATTGGAAGGTTTATTTGATGATATTACAGCAGAGAATTTTATTTCTCAAGAAGAGAGGGATGATCTAATGAGATTTTACCGGGCGGGTGATTATAATGATGTTAAGGAATTTTTGACAAGCCAGATTGATAGCTATGCTGGCACTGGGGAGAAAAAAAATGAGATGAAAGGATATATAGATGAAATTGACGAAAATTTAAAGCACGTAGAATATCGCCAGAAATTTTTAATTAAAACAGCTTAACGTCGTTATTTTAACCCGACTTTTTTCTTAATCTTTTCAATATTCTCTTGGGCTGTATTGCGAGCCTTCTCTGCCCCCATTTCCAGCATTTCGCGCAACTTACTCTCATCCGCTAACAACTCTTCCCGTTTCTGTCGGAAATTAGCGAAATAATCGGCTACCGCTTGACCTAACTCCTCTTTCAGCTCGGCGTACTTAATTGCGCCTGCTTTGTGTTCAGTGACAAATTTGTCATAGACCTCTTTCTCACCAAAAATCTCCAACAAAGTAAATAAATTAGTCACGCCTGGGCTCATCTCGCCCGCCTCTTCACCGGTGTCCGTCACCGCTTTTTTTATTTTATCAGCAATTACCTCGGGCGAGTCAGTCAGAGCGATATAGTGAGCTGCCCCCAGACTTTTACTCATTTTTTTGGCCGGATCCTTGAGACTCATTACGCGCGCAGTTTTGGTCAAGAGTGTTTTTGGCTCAGGGAATATTTGTCCAAACTTTTGGTTGAATTTGCGCGCAATCAAGCGAGTCAACTCTACGTGTTGTACTTGATCTTCGCCGACTGGTATTCGGTCAGCGTGATAAAGCAAGATATCAGCTGCTTGTAGTACCGGGTAGTCAAACAATCCGACATTAATACTATCGGCAAACTGCGCCGATTTATCCTTAAACTGCGTCATTCGCTGTAGCTCGGCCAGTGGCGTGACAGTATTCAACATCCAGGCTAGCTCAGTGTGCTCGGGCACGTGCGATTGCACAAAAAGAATACTTTTTTCTGGATCAATGCCCGCTGCAACCAAGTCAGCCGCTGCTTCCAGGATATTTTTTTGCATTTCCGCTGGCCGGTAGGGGATCGTCATCGCGTGGTAGTCAACGATACAGTAAATACACTCGTATTTATCTTGCAACTCCACCCAATTTTTAATCGCACCTAAGTAATTACCTAGATGGAGTTGTCCGGTTGGTTGGATGCCAGAAAATATTTTCGCCATATGTTTATATTATTTATGTTGAAAGGCCGTCTCGGTATGCACTTGAAAACCGTAAGTCGACCGAGTGGGCATGGTTCCCCGATCTGCGATCGGGGGGAGCGAGGGAGACTTCCGAGTTGGATTTCCTCGCTGGGGAAATCCAACGTGTTTTCAAGGTATACCGGAGC
>JBDRPV010000060.1:0-5625 GCA_043826745.1 Parcubacteria group bacterium | reverse complement strand
GCAATGAGTTGTTCTTCGGTCTTTTTCGTATCTTTCATTTTTTTTAGATCTCCTAAAATAAAGAATCAGTCCACTTATTTTATCTTTTCTTTGTGTACTCCTCCCATCATCATGCCCAATTCCCCAACACTGACTTCGTTTCGTTTTACCACTCCCATAATCTTGCCCTCGTAGATAACTGCAATACGGTCAGCGAGTGATAAAATTTCGTCCAGGTCATCAGAAATAAGAAGAGTTGCTGTTTTTAATTTTGTCCTCTGTTCAATCAGTTGACGATGAACATATTCCGTAGCGCTAACGTCTAAGCCGCGCGTAGGTTGAGAAGCAATCAGAACATCGGGTTTTCGGGAGAGCTCTCGTGCCAGGATTAATTTCTGAATATTTCCACCGGATAAGCTTTTTAATAAAGTATAGCGGGAAGGAGTCCTGATATCAAAGTTCCCAATTAGACGCTCGCTCTCCTGGCCTATTTTCTTGAAATTCATAAATATTCCATTAGCATAAGGTTGATGTATATGATCTTTAAGAATCAGGTTTTCCTCTACAGTAAATTCCTGTACTATACCATCTCGTATTCGTTCTTCGGGAATATAAGAAAGGCCATACTCGAGAAGTTGAGAAGGAGCCCAATTGGTAACCTCTGTCCCTTTTATATACACTTTGCCCTTTGTAGGTTTCCGCAGACCTGCAATGACTTCTGCAAGTTCACTTTGACCATTTCCCGAGACCCCGGCAATTCCAAGAATCTCACCAGAACGTACTTCAAGGTCAATTCCCCGTAGAGCAGGAAGGCCTTCATCTCCCTGAACCCAAATTCCTTCTAAAACAAGAGTTGCTCTCCCAAGTTTTACTGAAGGATGTTCAACTTGCAAGAGAACTTCTCTCCCCACCATAAGGCGAGCAAGTTTCTCTTGAGTTGCTTCAGCGGTAGGAAGAGTCTTCACTACATGACCATCACGTAGTATCGTTATGCGATTGCTCAACGATAGAACTTCGCGAAGTTTATGGCTGATAAAAATAATAGTATACCCTCTCTTTACCATACTCCGCAAGACGCGAAAGAGTTCTTCCACCTCTTGCGGAGTAAGAACAGCAGTTGGTTCATCCAAGATAAGGAGAGAAGCTCCGCGATATAAGATCTTTATTATTTCCACTCGTTGTTGTTCTCCTACGGAGAGTTGCCATACTTTTGCCTCCGGGTCAACATACAGCCCGTGATCTTTGGCCAGTTCTCTAATACGTTCTGAGACAACATCAAGGTCAAGAAGATATTTTCGTGAGGACCGAAGCCCTAAGGCGACATTTTCTGCTACGGTAAGGGTAGGGACAAGCATAAAATGCTGGTGCACCATCCCAATCCCCAGTCGAATTGCATCCAGCGGAGAACGAATGTTAACCAATTTTTCGTTAACATAAATTTCACCTTTATCCTGGTGATATATGCCGTAAAGGATTTTCATCAGGGTACTTTTCCCAGCTCCGTTTTCGCCAAGAAGGGTATGAACTTCTCCTGCACGAACATCAAAATCAATTCGGTCATTCGCCAGCACACCCGGGAACTGCTTAACTATTCCCCGCATCTCTAATTTTTCGACTTTGGTTAAATTTGTTATTTTAGATATATCTTTTTTCATATTAAAATGTAAACCAGAGCTCCGTATGGGCACTCTTAATCTTTCTTTACTTCTCTACTTTGACCTCAATGTTTCCTTTAACTACATCCTCAATAGTTTTGCCTACAAGCGCTTCGTCATTTACGATAATTTTGAGGCCGCCGTTAGCTAAGTTAAGAGTAAAGATTTTCCCTCCTCTCTCTCCCTTCTTAATCATTTCAATCATCGGCCTGAGTGCAATTGTCCAAACAACATCTACATTAGAAACTACATTCTTGGGGGCAAGAGGAGTTGGACGCCCCGGACAAGTACTCATAACTCGATATCGATTTTTCCTTCGATAATGTCCTGGATCGTCTTTCTTACAAGTGCCTCCTGGTTCACGACGATCTTGAGACCTCCGTTAGCCAGGGTGAGTACGTAAGCGCTCCCGCCCCTCGTCCCCTCTCTGACCAACTGGATCATCGGCTTGAGAGCCACGGTCCAGTCGTAGTCCTGGTTGGCGACGACGACCTCGGGAGCAAGTGATGTTTGATCGGCCTGTGTCCCGAACCAGAGGACCCCGCGCTGGCGCGCTACCCCGATGGCTCCAACTACCATTTGGGCTGTCCCGGTGAGGACGTCGGCTCCAACGTTGATGTGCGTCTGTGCAGCCTCGGAAGCGAGGGCGACGTCGCTGAAAGAACCAATCCAGCTAATGTTCACTTGAGCATCCGGCTTGGTTGCCAGCACCCCAGCCTTGAATCCTTCGACGTACAGCTTAGCGTCACCGGTCTCAATCGGGCCGATCACCCCGATGATCCCAGTCTGGGAGAGTTTCGCTGCCAGAACACCGCTGACGTAGCCTCCTTCCTCAGAGCGCGCCTCGTAAGCGAATATATTCGTGATCCCCTGATCGGAGAAGGTGTTTACCGTCGTTCCCCAGGCGAAGCTCGTGTTGGGAAAATCGGGGGCGATTTCCACCAAGGAGCTTCCATACTGCGAACCATGGGCAATTACCAGGTCATATCCCTCGCTGGCATAGTCTCGAATAGCAGCAGCAGCGTCCGCTACCACAAACATGCTCTCCGAATAGACAAATTGAAATTCTTCCTTACCCATCTCCTCTTGGATCGCGACCATGGCATCGTACATGCTCTGGCTGAAGGCCAGATCATTGATGGAACTTGGCATGATAACCGCTACCCGAAAGGCTTTCGCATTTGCTCCGAACCCAAGAGAGAAAACAAGAATACTTATCATAACAATAATTATTATATTTTTTTTACACTTCATCATTTTATCCTCCTATCTTTTTATTTTAGAATACAGAAAAACATTTTTCTTCGTGAACCAGCAAGCGTTAGATTTCTAAAGCTTTTTATTTTATTTACCACCTCCTCTTTTATTATTCCCCCCGCTCAAATGGTTTGTTTAATGCTTTGGGCGGACGTACGTAGCGCTTAGCCATAGCGGCGAGTACCACAATAGTAACAATATAGGGTAACATCAAAGTAAAATCAGAGGGAATATTAATCCCTTTTACCTGAATCCATATTTGAATAGCATTTACAGTGCTGAATAGAAGTGCACCGCTGAGAACACTTAAAGGACGCCATGCTCCGAAATATACCAGGGCAACGGCAATAAAGCCCATCCCATTAGTTAAATTTTGCTGAAATACATTAAGCAGTGCAATAGAAAGAGATGCACCGGCAATCCCCGAGAGCATTCCACCAAATATTACCGTTAAATAACGAATACGCACAATATTAACCCCTAATGAATCAGCTGCCTCCGGGTGTTGCCCTACAGCTCGAATACTAAGGCCCAAAGGTGTCTTATTCAATATAAACCAGGAGATAGGAACCAGGGCAAATGCACCATATACCAGGATATTTTGACGGAAAAAGATTTCGCCCACAATCGGAATGTTAGAAAGCAAGGGGATAGACAAAGGAGAAAAACCGCTTACTGTTTGTACTGTTCCTATCATAGTTCTAAATAAAAGACTGCTTAGCCCGAGACCAAATATGTAAAACCCAATCCCACTAATCCCCTGCTGAGCTTTTAAGGTAACATTAACAAAAGCAATCAGAAGACCAAATATCCCCCCAACCACTATTGCAACTAACAAACCAAGTCCAAGATTTCCAGTCTTAAGAACTGTAAAGAAAGCACTAAAGGCTCCCATAAGCATAACACCATCCACCCCAAGATTAAGGACACCACTCAACTGTCCTATTGTTTCCCCAATGGAAGCGTAGAGATAGGGAGTTGCAAGACGAATTGCAGATTTTACAACCCCAATAATAATTGCTTCCATTACTTGTCCTCCTTTTTATTTTTATTCTTAGAATTATGTTCCACTTTCATAATTCGTTCCACCCGCCGAGTCTGACGACGGCGTAGATACTCACTTCCTACTACAAAGATTACAATCAGACCGTTCAAAGCACCAATCAAGGCAGAAGGCACTTGTACTACTCTTTGCATCTTATTTGCTCCAGTAAGGAGTGCTCCTAATAACAAGGAAGCTGGAATTGTTCCAATAGGATGAAGTTGGCCAAACAAAGCAGCTACAATCCCATTAAATCCTGCACTACCAGTAAAACCAGTTGCGGAACCATCGGTGAACATCCGGTGATGAACCCCAATCACTTCAATTGCTCCACCTAACCCCACTAAAGCTCCACTTAAGAAAAAAGCAAGGACCATATACTTCTGTACATTAATTCCAGACGCTCTTGAGGCTTGTATATTTTGTCCTATCATACGGATACGGAAGCCAATTGTCGTCCGCCAGAGAAAAATGTAAACAAGAATAGCAAAAAAAATTGCAATTATTGTTCCAAGATGAAGACGAGTAGGAATAAAGCGAGGAAGATCAACTGCTTGAGATAAACGTGCGGTCTGAGGAATAAAGGAACCTAGTTTTACTTGGAGAGGGTCCATTATCGGCCCACGAAGAAGATAATTCATCCCATAAACCGCAATATAATTCAGCATGATGGTACTCAGAATTTCGTTTACATTAAAATAAGCTTTAAGAAATCCAGCAATTCCTGCCCATATCGCTCCACCAAGGAATCCAAAAAACAAAGCGATTAAAATCAGTATCCAACCTGTTAAATTTGGAAATACAAGACAAATTATGGTTGCAGAGAGAGCTCCAACTACAAGTTGACCCTCACCACCAATGTTTAATACACCAGCACGAAAGGCAATGCAGATTCCCAAACCTACGAAAAGCAAGGGAGTTGCCTTGACTACTGTATCTGCTAAAGCATTTATGCTTCCAAACGCACCGTTGAGCAGGGCATGGTAAGCAACCAGGGGATTTACTCCGAGAAAGGCAATCATTATTGCCCCAATTAGTAACGCGAGTAAGAATGCCGCTATGGGGATAAAATTCATTGATATTTCCCGGATATCCCTGTATTTCATTTTACTACCTTTATATTTTTACTTATGAATTGTTTTTGTCAAGAGCCCCCCCCGTGACATTGTGCTATTTCTCGGATTTTCTTCTGTCTTCGCCGGTTCTTCTATCCTGGCCATTTCTTCGCTCAGGTCCTTTGTAATTCGGTTCATCAACTTTTCTACGGTCTTCACCTGTTCTTCTTTCTTTTTCGGAACGGCGCTCATCTTTCTTTTCCATAGGATTTTTCCTCCTTTAATTAATTAAATAATTAAATATGGTGTGCAATCCGGATTAATAATCTACTTACAGATAATTAAACTGACTCACTGCATCTATCCTTTAAAGTAAAATTATAAATGTTTTTGAAGTACTAATATTAAGATACAACAAGGTCTAAGAAAAATCCTTCTATTTTGAGAGAATATTTTTCAATTTGCGGTGCTCAGGACACCCCATCTAATCTTTTTCATTTGAGTACTCCCTTTCGTTGATTAAAATATCTTTAGTCATACAAATGGCAGGAAACGAAGTGTTTTTCTTCTACCTCTTTTAAGGGAGGTGAGACTTTTTCGCAAATCTCCCCGATTTTTTTCATACACCTGGTATGAA
>JBDRPV010000059.1:0-5786 GCA_043826745.1 Parcubacteria group bacterium | reverse complement strand
CACCAGTCAGAACAGCAATATCATCCAGCATTGCTTTGCGACTATCACCAAAACCAGGAGCTTTCACGGCCAACACATTGAGAGTACCCCGCAGCTTGTTAACCACGAGAGTTGCCAAAGCTTCACCCTCTACTTCTTCAGAAATTATTACCAATTCCTTCTTACCAGCTTGACTTAACTTTTCTAGTAATGGCAAGATGTCACTGATGGCAGAAATTTTCTTGTCAGTGATTAAAATGTGAACGTCATTGTAGTTGGCTTCCATCTTATCTGGATCAGTTACCATGTAAGGTGAAATAAAACCTTTGTCAAACTGCATACCTTCAACTACTTCTTTCTCTAGGCCAAATACTTGTGACTCCTCAACAGTGATAACACCTTCTCTGCCAACTTCATTCATTACTTCAGCAATCAGTGCACCTACCTTAGGATCTTTAGCAGAGATAGTAGCTACTTGAGAAATCTCTTCTTTGCCAACTATATCTTTAGAATTCTTTTTTAATTCCTCTACAACAGCAGCCACACCATTTTCGATGCCAGCCCGGATACCAACTGGATTAGCGCCCGCTACGACATTTTTCAAACCTTGCTCAATCATTGCCTGAGCTAGTAAAGTAGCAGTAGTAGTACCATCACCAGCGGCGTCGGAAGTCTTAGAGGCTACTTCTTGAACCAGAGCAGCACCCATATTCTCAAATTTACCTTCCAGCTCAATCTCCTTAGCGATAGTAACACCATCATTGGTAACAGTCGGCGCACCAAAACCTTTGTCCAATATAACGTTGCGACCCTTAGGTCCCAAGGTTACCTTCACGGTATTAGCTAGCTGGTCGACACCCTTTTTGAGCGCTCGACGAGCCTTTTCGTCAAATTTAATTTGTTTGGCCATATGTTTTGTTAGTTAGTAGTTTATAGGCCTGCTTGTTGGCAGGTAAGTCTATTTTACAATCGCCAAAATGTCGTCCATGCTGGCGATAAGATATTCTTCGTCATCGATCTTGATTTCGTCGGGACCATACTTTTTAAACAATACAGTGTTGCCTACTTTGACAGTCATCTCTGACTTCTTGCCCGATTCTAAAGTTTTACCGGGACCAATGGCGATTACCTTAGCCTTTTCTGGTTTTTCTTTTTCAGCGGTATCTGGTAGCACGATACCAGACTTAGTAGTTTCTTCTTCACTGATAGGCTGGAGAATTACATTGTCTCCCAGTGGTTGCAAATCGTTTTTCATACTTTTGCTTAATTATTATTTGTCCCGATCCGCCCCGATTTTATCAGGGTCCGATTGAGATTAGCACTCACTTACTTAGAGTGCTAATCTCTAATCTAGCAGAACTAAAAAACGCTGTCAAGAGCTTGACGGCGTTTTTAAATATAATTTGAAACTTTTATCCTGAGTGAAGTCGAAGGATAGAAATTAGAGTCTAAGTCTACCACCTATTATTAGGCTGCCTTTTTCTGCGCCTCGGGTGCCCGGCCAGCTTTGAAAAGTCTATCTAAAGTTTTCCGTTGCATCTTGTCAGCCGATTCAAATACTTTCTGTTCCATGGTAGAATACTTTCCTGGATCTTTACCCCGGCGGGCATCCCGGTAAGCCTGTAAGAATTGGCGACCATTGAAATTAATATCTTTATAGCGACGACTCCCGCTCTCGTTCATAAAATCCACTACATTAGCCACGTTACGGGCGTGTTGGATTTCTTTCTTGCGATTTTCAATAACTCGGCTAGATCTTTTTAATTCGGCCATTGCTTGATCCAACGCTTCCGCATCCTTAGCTAAATCCACTCCTTCTACTGCCAAGACATTATCTTTAAGTTGGCCAGAAATAATATCTAGATTTCTACCTAGCTGTTCATCATCTTCTCCCGCTATCGATCTAAAGAAACCATACTCAGCTAATCGCTTAGTATCATTTTGACTTAAAGCAGACTCACCCACTTCATCTATAAACTTTTTCTCTAGTTTAGCTTTTCTCAGAAGAAGCCTGGCTAAATGAGCGTCATGGGCTTTCAATTCGGCATTTTTCTTCCTTGTCCTACCTTTGAGAAATAGGGGGACTATTTTACTGAGTCTCGACTCTCCATCACCGCCTGCCCCTTCCAAAGACTCGATGCTAGCTAGAGTACCCTCAATGTCATTATCCAATTCACTCCACTCGGCTTGACTGACGCCAGCTTTTTCCATAACAGCATAGGCTGCTTCCTTGGCTCGTTCAAATTCTTCGTGCTTGACAACTTCAATCCGGCGACGAGCTTTGGCTAACACGGCTTCATTTTTTCCTTCTTCTAGGGCTAACATATGCTCAGCTGCTTCTGGGCTAATCCGGCCAGATAAAACATAGCTGCCTATTTCTCGTGGCTCTATTTTCTCTGTTCTCAATTCTAAAAATCTTTCTGTCTCTGCTAGTGATTTGGCATCAGCTCCTTGAAAACCTTCCTTCCTTATTTGTCTGCGAACAGCCTCAGTCACAAATACTGGCTGAATACCAAGTTCCTTTCTAACTTCAGCCTTGCTCGGCTGTCTGGCTTCCTTGGCAACTTTCCGATTAGCGCCAACTGCATTAATATCAATTATCAATTGCTTAAGTATTTCTTCGGGAGAATGAGATAGCGGTTCATAACGTCCTCGTTCATTAAGCCCGGTCATCATCTTCTCCGATTTCATATCCATTAAATTCACGCCAGTTGAGGCTTCAATCGCTTGCAATAAATCGTCTTTTCCCTGTCGGGTATCTTCACGAGATAACCCTTCCGCTTGAAATTGCCTATCTAGCTTAGCTAATTTAGCTCGCAGGCTTTCTCCGTTGCTGCGAGGATCGTATAATTCTCTGACTTCATCTACGACTTCGGCAGCGAATGCTTGACCAACATCGTCTTTGGCCATCGCGGCTAAATATTCAGGATTAAGTTGTTCGACAACTTTCCCGACAATAGGATAGACATTGCCAAATTTATCCATTGCCGCTTGCACCTCTTTTGGTCCTTTGGCACTGGCTAATTGTTCGACTAATTCATTATTGGTAGTATCTAATTGATCTTTTACTACTTCCCCAGCAGCCCTTGTTATCTCTGTTGTCACTGCTTCTTCAAGCCCACCACCCGTTTCCTGTTCTTGAAGATCAGCGATCAAGCCGCGAAATTCCTGGGATTCCATTAATTTTAGACGATCTTTTTGCTTCTCCCTTTCTAGTGCCGTGTCTATTGCGCGCTGATGACTGGCCATTTTTTCAGCTGCCAAAGCCTTACTTTTTGTCCTGTCGAGTATTTTTGGTGATATTTCTGCTTTAGTTCGTACTCTATTATCGATAAATCTAAATAGCTCGGTAGTTTCTTGCTCGCTAATATCGGCGGCGGGCGTTGATACCCGTTCTACTGCACCGACCGCAACATCAAATGGATTCTCGTATTCGCCCGACGACGACAAATCAAGCTCCCCTGTTTCACCACCCGCTGCTGCACCTTGATCTCTATTACCTATTTGACTTAAAGCCCTAGATTCTTCCTCACTGAAAATATTATTCAGAGGTGCCAATTCGACTGGGGCTGGAGTATCCTCAGTAATTCTATTAAATACTCTGGTTTTTTCTGCTGCCGACAGATCAACTTTCTTAGTAGCTTCTTCTACTTGCATGGTCAACGTCTTGACCCCTTCCTCAGGAGTTATTTCTCCAGTCTTGACCTGCGTGAGCACTGTTTCTATTCTTGTTCCTTCAGCTGGAGTTATTTCAATCATATCAGTTACATTCAATTCCTCGGTTGTGTTAGCGGCAATCTGCTCCTGATATTTGACAGCTACTTCCTGAGAAATAGTTCCATGCTGTTGTTGGGTATCGATTTTTTGCAAAGCCGTTGCAGCTTCAGCTGGAGTGTATTCTGCTTGTAGTGCTAGATCTGGCAGAGGATCGCCTACCATTGTCTTATCGGTAATACTAACTTTGCTAACACCAGTGTCAGTTGCGTCTGCTGAGATTGGCGGTGGAGTAGTTGTTGTTTTGGTGCTTTTCTTGGCTAATTTTTCTGTCGTAGATTTATTAATAGCTAAAAGCTTTTGCGCATACTCTTTATAAGTAATGCGATCAGCGTCCATATCCTTTTCTAGTTGCGCTTTGGCTTCAGCGGCGGCTTCAGGAGTGTAACTTTCGACATCTATATCATCCTCACCTAGTTCCGTAATACTCTCATCTTTGGCTAGCCCTTTTATCCTGACAGTAGCATCAGAGCCAGTACTAGCTGGTAACGGCGGCATTCCTTTCATTGCTGATCGATCACCGGCTGGGAGATCCACAAATTCGTCAGAACTTAATTCGACTTCACCAGTATCATCTGGCAGTGATGGCATTCCTCTAGCTGCCGATTGATCTAGATCTACTATGTCTCTAGGATCTATTTGGGTTTCTTCTCGACCAAATCCTGTTCCTTGGGCTGCCTGAGTTTTTATTTTTTTATATAAAAGCTTAGCGTTCGCGAGTGAAATCCTACCCTCAGCTATACCCCTTTCAACCGCAGCCATATCATCTTCCAATGAAGTTTTGTCGATTATCCGGCTTTTCAGATCGTGAATTTGGCGATCGGCATCTAGACGGGACATAACTCCATCTCTGACCGCTAGCTCTAGCGCCCTTATTTCTTGAGCGGCTTCCGCGCGAGTTTTCAGTTCAATTCCACTACCTTCCTCAGTCACTTCCTCGATCATATCCATCTCCGCTTGCAAAAGAGCAAGTTGCTTATTAGCCTCTTGGCGGCTTATCCGCTTATTCTCAACGGCCCACTCAAGAGTTTCCATTCTTTTAGCAATGTCCTCAGGTGTTTGGATTTCGGCTACCTCTTCTTCATGGCCTTCTATATCCCTCAAAAATCGCTTGCGCAGGCGATCAGTTTGTATTAAGTCTTCTTTCACTTGGCCACGAGCGTATTCTGCATTTCCTTTGCCTCTTTTGTTTATGTTATGTCGAGCAGCCGCTCTCACTCCATTGACTAATTGACTAGCAGTTTCTTTATCAATTATATTATCCAACACAGCATCTTTTAAAAAACTAGTCATTTGACTAGCATCTTCGAGAGATACAGTGGGAAAATTTTTGGAAGCAATTTCACTGATGCTGCTATCATCTCGACCTACCTCTTGGGCAATTCTTTTTTCAAATTCACGAAGAATACCCCGGGGAATTTTTTTGTCCCGAGAATAACTGCTAACCAAATGGGCTAGTTTTGCTCCCCGCTCTCGCGATTCCTGATTAGGCCCTGTTTCAGGCTTATTAAGTAATTTGTCTTTTTTTGTTGTATCTTGTTTGGCTCCCCTTGCATGCTTCTGCTGATTATCCTCGGCTATAGCAACTGTTTCCGTGGTAACCTTAGCTACCTCCGCTTCTGGTGGCTGAAAACGCCTGGCGTCTTCACCAGGACCAGTAGATTCTGTCGGTGATTTATCTAGATTCTTTTGCTTCCAAGCCCCTGTCTTTTTTCTGAGATTGCTTTGATCTGCTCTAGCCGCTAGTTCTCTTTTAACCTCCGGCTTGATGATGCCAGTTGCTCCTTCGACATGTATGCCATCATCCTTTTTATCTCTACCAAACCAACTTTCAAACATCATATTTTTAAATATAATTTAATAAAAAATGCCTTTAAGTAACGTTATAATTGTACCACATAACATATTATCTGTAAACCCATTGTACATGGCTACACTGATACTGACCCCCTACGAGTATTAGGATGTAAGGTAATCAAATATGCTTTGACCAATGAAAAGAGGTGGTCCAAGATGAAGATTGATTTAAAAAG
>JBDRPV010000058.1:0-3112 GCA_043826745.1 Parcubacteria group bacterium | reverse complement strand
TTTTAGAATAATCGATTAGTTTTTTGGCTTGGGGGTCGCCATTGTATAATTCACGCAGCTCTGGTTCGGCTCGCAGAGCTTCTTCGAGTGTGTTAAACATCGGAATCAGTTTGGCTATCTTGTCACAGAAGTCATAAGGGTAGCCCAGGGCACGGCCACAATCGCGAATAGCAGCCCGGGCAGCCATAGTCCCAAAGGTGATGATTTGAGCTACTTTGTCCTGGCCGTATTTCTGACGGGTATATTCGATTACCTCATCGCGGCGAGTATCGGCAAAGTCGAGATCTATATCGGGCAGGCTGATACGTTCGGGATTGAGAAAACGTTCGAAGAGTAGATTATATTTAATCGGGTCAACTTCAGTAATATTAAGAAGATAAGCCACTAGACTGCCACCGGCACTACCCCGACCCGGCCCAACTACGATTCCGTTATTTTTAGCCCAGTTAACTAAGTCTTGGACTATCAAAAAATAGGAGGAGAAATTTGTTTTAGAAATAACTGACAGTTCATAATCCAGGCGTTCGATTATTTCCTTTTCTTTTTCCGCAGTGGCTTTGCCAGGATTTACTATCTGATATCTTCTATTAAGTCCTTTAACACAAAGCTCGCGCAGATAGTTGTCTGGGGACTTCTCACCTGGCATCGGGAAAAGGGGCAGCTTACTTTCACCTAGTTTGATCTCGACATTACATTGCTCAGCGATCTTGAGAGTGTTTTCAGTCGCTCCGGGAAAATCCTGACAGCTATCAATCATGTCCTGAGGATCACGCAGGGAAAAATCAGTTCCTACCATCGACAAACGATTTTCGTCGGTGACAGTTCGCTGCATTTGAATACACATTAAAACATCATGGACTTTATCGTCATCGGCGTTGAGATAATGGGTATCGTTGGTGGCGACTAGGGGAGTGTTAGTTTTTTGCGCTAATTCAGCCACGGCTTCGTTGGCTGTCTTTTGTTTGGGAATGTTGGGATGATCCTGGATCTCAAGATAGAAATTATCCGCCCCAAAAATAGCTTTGTATCTCTCTATCGCTTCTTTGGCCTTATCTGGTTTACCGCTTAAGACACTCACCGAAATTTCACCTTGCAAGCAGGCGGAGAGCGCTATAATACCTTCGCTGTATTTTTTCAGTAACTCAAAATCCACCCGCGGCTTATAATAAAAGCCCTCTAAGTGGGCTTTAGTAGTCAATTTCAGCAGATTACGATAGCCAGTTTCGTTTTTGGCCAACAGAACGAGATGGTAAGGATTAATGTCGAGTCTGGGTCTTTTTTGCTTACGGCCATGGCGAGCAACATAAGTTTCTACGCCAATAATAGGCTTAATGTTCATCTCCCTGGCTTTTTGGTAAAACTCAATTGTTCCGTACATTGTGCCGTGGTCGGTGAGAGCCAGAGATTTTAGATCCTGTTCCTTAGTTTTATTTAAGAGATCGTCTATTTTGGCGAGGCCGTCGAGAAGAGAATAATGGCTATGGACATGAAGATGAGTGAACATGTGGGGTCTATTATCTATTTCTCGATTTTCAGTTTGCTACGCTTCTTCCGACTCTCAAAATAGAGCACGCCAGTGACCACAATCACAACCACGCCGAGAATGAGAAGAACAGTCAGTAATACCCAGCTGAAAATAAAGTGGGCGGCTTTAACTAGGGCTGATACTACAGAGCGTCCAGCGTTAGTACTGTCGAGGATAAAGATAATAAAGAAGAATAGAATTGTTCCCAGAACGATCCTTTTTAATAATTTGCGAGGAGCGCTGATGTAGTGACGGAAAAACAGCACTATTTTATCGAGTGTTGTTAGCTTTTTTTCTTCTATTTTGGTGAGATCTTTAATAGCTTGGTGATAGGCAGATAATATTTCCTTGATATCAATTACTTCGATTTCAGCGCTTACTTCCAGAGCTAATTTTTTATAAATGTCACGGGCTAACTGTAAAGCTTCGTAATCAGAAAAAGCACCACGGGCGTTTCGTACTCGCTGGTCAGTGGTTTTGCCGGGGAAGTTTCTTCTTTTTAAGACTTCATCGAAAATCTTTTCTGTTTCAATGATAGCCATGGCTGTTCCACCCTTATTTTTCTCATTTACATAAGACTCAACCTTTTCCCAGTTGAGAGCTGGATTTTTAGAATCTTTTTTCTCTTGGTCGGACATATTTATTAGATAATTTATCCTATATTGGTAGAGAAAGGACTTTATCTTTTATTTACTTGTTTACTTGTCCCGATGTGGATCCCGATAAAATCGGGGGCGGGTCAGAATCTCACCCACTGTGTAAATGAAGTATATAATAGAAGGCGGAGAGGGGCAATATATTAAAAAACTCTGCTTTTCCGCAGAGTTTTTGTTGTTTAGATTTAGGCTTTTCTGTCTGATTTCAATTCCTTGGCGGCTCGCTGTGCTTTTTCTTTAAATTCATTAACTTTTTCGGCTGTCTCGTCTTTTACCTCATCTATCTTCGCCAGCGCTTCTTTTTTTAGCGCTAATCCTTTCTTTTTAGCTTCGTCAGCTTTGACTTTGAGTTGTCTCCGGGTTTCTTCACCAGATTGAGGGGCATAAAGTAGAGCCACTCCCACACCCACTAAAGCCCCGAGGATGACTCCGCCTAAGAAACTACCGGCGCCGTTACATTTGTTGTTCATATTTTTTAGTTATAGGACTTATCTGGCTTGGCGCATTTCTTTGTTGGAAGCTGCGGTACTCGTTATCCCGACCTGCCGGCCGGCAGGCAGGTCAGATCGGGATCACTTCGTTTCTCACTTCCGTCTCGAACTGCATCCAAGCCGGGCAAGTCCTTGTTTAATTATTTTTTCTTGTCAGTGAAAATCTTAGCAGCGGAACGGACACTCTTGATTACTTGCGAGAATGACGCGATTGGCTTGAGAATGCCGTTATTAATGCCATCGATGGTCTGCATTAGGGAAGAAACAGTGGTACTGGTAGACTCAACCACCGGATCTATCTTTTCCAATTTTTTATTAACATCTTCAACTGTTTTGCGTGATTCTTGGACTACCTTAGTGATAGAGTACAGAAGATAGCTCAAAAAACCGGCCAGGACTACTATGGCTAGGGCTAAACCTCCCCAGAGAAGGTCAATGCT
>JBDRPV010000057.1:0-6713 GCA_043826745.1 Parcubacteria group bacterium | reverse complement strand
GTCTACCATTCCACCACCCCGGCAGGTAAAATTAATATAATATAAGGCTTGCTTTCCGTCAATTTGGTTTTTAGTTAGCCTTGACAAAATAGAAAAGCGACCTATAATAAAAATTAGCACTCTAACGTCGAGAGTGCTAATTTCTCCCCCTACAATCTACTCACTACTATTTAACTTCTAATAATATGATTTGCCAAAAATGTAACCAGCGACCAGCCACGGTCGCCATCAAACAAACCGTTAACGGTCAAATTAAATTGATTAATCTTTGTTATTTATGTGCCGAAGAACAGGCGATGTTCTCTGGTAGCCCACTTTCGGGTTCAATTTTTGATTCTTTTTTTGGCGAGCAGTCGCCCAGCACTCAATCAGGGCAGGTTCCAGCCCAACCACAACCACACCCACAACCAGAGCAGGTAAATATTATCGATTACTTTTCCGATCGAGCCAAACAAGTAGTGGCGGAGAGTATCGAGAAAGCCAAAGAATTTAAATCTAATAATGTCGACACCGAACATATTTTACTGGGGCTTTTAGAGGAAGAAGAAGTGGTCACGAAGGTGTTAGAAGAACTGGGCATTAATTCTGACGATCTAAAGCAATATGTCGAGAAAAATATTACGGAAGGATCTAAAGAAGTCGAGAATCCAGAATTATCACCGCGGGCCAAAAAAGTATTAGAGCTAGCTTTTCACCAAGCCCGCGAGCTGGGACACAATTATGTCGGCTCGGAACATATTTTGTTAGGGTTAGTGAAGGAAGGTGAAGGCATGGCGGCTCAGGTGCTGGCAAAATATCAGGTGGATGCTGCCAAAGCGCAGACAGCAGTGGTAAAAATAGTCGGCAAAGGTAAAGAAGATAAATCTAAAAGTAAAACCCCCGTTCTCGATCAATATTCAACTGATTTGAGCGTGCAGGCTAAGGAAGGCGAACTTGATCCGGTCATCGGCCGGGTGGACGAGATTGGTCGGTTAATTCAGGTACTCTCTCGTCGGCGTAAAAACAACCCTGTACTGATTGGCGAACCGGGCGTGGGTAAGACAGCTATCGCTGAGGGCTTGGCGCAACGGATTGTCTCACAAAATGTTCCCGAGGACATGCAAGGCAAGCGAGTGGTAGCCCTTGATCTATCCTCTTTGGTAGCTGGTACGAAATTCCGCGGAGAGTTCGAAAAACGTCTCAAGAAAATCCTCAAGGAGATTAGTCAGTCGAAAAAAGATATTATTTTGTTTATCGATGAGTTGCATACAGTGGTCGGAGCAGGTGGTTCAGAGGGAGCGATCGACGCGGCCAACATGCTCAAGCCAGCTTTGGCGCGTGGTGATATCCAGACGATTGGCGCGACTACGCTTGACGAGTATCGCAAATATATCGAAAAGGACGCCGCCCTCGAACGTCGTTTCCAGCCGGTCTTAGTTGATGAGCCTAACGTGGAAGTATCGATCGAGATTCTCAAAGGCCTGCGTGATAAATACGAGTCTTTTCACAAAGTGAAAATAGCGCACGAGGCAATGGTAGCCGCTGCGGTTTTATCCGATCGTTATATTTCCGATCGGTTTTTACCGGACAAGGCGATTGATTTGATAGATGAGGGTGCGGCTAAGTTGCGCCTGGCGTCGATTACGGCTCCGGAAAAGCTCAAAGAGCTAGCCAAAGGTTTCACTAAGCTGAAAAAAGAAAAGGAAGCGGCTCAGAAGGCGAAGAATAAGAAGAACGTTCTACTCTTAGATAAACAACTCGCTGACGTTAAGAAAGAAAAGGAGAAGTTAGACGCCGATTGGAAAAAGGTCAAAGGCACCAAGCAGCCCGAAGTAACAGCAGCTGACATCGAAGAAATTGTGGCTAAATGGACAGGGATCCCTGTCACCCAGTTGGCCGATGAAGAAACTACTAAATTGCTTAAATTAGAGGGACATCTAGCTAAACGGGTAATCGGTCAAGAAGAAGCCGTCAAAGCAGTGTCGGAAGCGGTGCGGCGTGGTCGCGCTGGTCTTAAAGACCCGAAGCGTCCAGTCGGTTCGTTTATTTTTCTTGGTCCGACCGGAGTAGGGAAAACTGAGTTGGCTAAAGCGTTGGCTACGCTTTTGTTTGGTGATGAAGAAGCCATTATTCGCCTTGATATGTCAGAGTACATGGAACGACATACTGTTTCCCGCTTGATTGGCTCGCCGCCAGGCTATGTTGGTCATGAGGAAGGGGGTCAGTTGACCGAAAAAGTTCGCCGCAAACCTTATAGCGTGGTTCTCTTCGACGAAATTGAGAAAGCTCATCCCGATATTTTTAATACTCTCTTGCAAATACTCGAAGATGGACGCTTGACGGACTCGCAAGGGAAAACAGTGGATTTTAAAAACACCGTGATTATCGTCACCTCTAATGTTGGTTCGGAGTTGATCACTGACCTGGCGGGAGGTAAGAAGGGAGCTTGGCGGGGTGAAGATGGTAGCTACGAAAAGACCAAAAATAAATTACTAGACGAGCTGAAAAAACATTTTCGTCCCGAGTTTCTCAATCGCATTGATGAAACAATTGTATTTCATGCCTTGACTAAGACTCAGGTGCGCCAGATCGTTGATTTGATGTTAGCTGAACTTCAACAGTTACTACATGGACAAAACTTAGAGCTGGACGTTACTAGTAAGGCCAAAGATCAGTTAGTCAAAATTGGCTATGACGCGTCTTTTGGAGCGCGACCTTTACGTCGAGCTATTCAAAAAGAGATCGAAAACCCTCTTTCTGCGATGTTGCTAGAGGGTAAATACAAAGGAGGTGAGATGGTGAAGGTTGATATTGGTGCAGGTAATGAATTTAAATTTGGGAAGGGAAGAGGAAAGTTTCAGAAGCAGAAGAGGAAAAAATAGCACAATCCGGTGTTAGTCGGAAAATGTTCCGGAATAAAAAAGCTGCCCTCTTTGTGGAGCGGCTTTTTGATTTGGCTTGGCAGTTGTTGACGGGGAAATAGTGAATTAGTTTTTAATAAAAAACTGTCTCTGAGAGAAGGAGACAGTTGAGGTTTGAGGAGCGGGTTGTTGAAGTTTATTCTCCATTAACGAAAGAATGGTCTTCTTTGTCGGTGAAGATCTGAACCGGCCGACCATCAAGCGGGTTGTCGGGACTTTTTGGCTCCGTGTCGGTGTCATGGATGTGTGGTTGGGGCACAGGAACAGTGCTTTGCTCGGATACTTTCTCGGCAGTACTTGTGCTCATTTTTTCCTCCAGATTGAAAGAGCTAGCTTCAATATAGCGGCTTGGTATAATATGTCCCGAAATAGGAACAATAAATTGACAAAATATGGAGATGGACTAAAATAAGGGCAGATACATCCATCAATTTGTAGTCCTAAAACAAGACACTATGAACAATTTATTAAGTTCATTAAAGAAATATGGTCTGTCCGAGCAGGAGGCCAAAATATATCTAGACTTATTGCAAATAATTGAGGCTCCAGTTTACACCGTTTCTCAGCGCACGGGTATTCCCCGCACTAGCGTTTATACGACTCTGGAGCGTCTTAGACAAAAAGGATTTGTTACTTCCATCAGGAAAAATAGCGTTTTACACTACACGCCAGAAAGTCCGCAGGCTTTTGTTAGTGCTCTAGAGGAAAAGAAGAAAGTTATTTCTGCTGTATTGCCTGAGATGGCGGATTTAATCGACAGCGCTAAGATTTTACCAACGGTCAAACTTTACCAAGGTCGGAAAGGATACATCAAAGTTCGTCAGGAAATGCTAGCCACGTTTAAGAAAAAGAAAATTAAACAGATTCTTGCTATTTCTTCACCCTCTGATTTCATTATGTTTCCAAAATATTTTCCTATTTGGGTCGAGGCGCGAAAAAAGCTGGGCGTGGGAGCTAGAATACTACTGCGCGCTGACGCCAAAGCGGATAAACATTTTCAAAATAATAAAACGGATTTGCGGGAAGTACGATATCTGCCGCCAGAATACCAGTATAAAAGCACGCTGAATATTTACGGTGACCAGATGGCTATTTTTTCTCTCCAGGGAAAAGATTTTAATTCAATTATCATTGATTCTACTGTGATTACGGAAATGTTCCGTCAGTTTTTCAATTTAACTTGGCTGTTGTTGGCGGAAAACGACTAAATTTCAGGGGGAATTGCTACCAAAAGCTGTTTCTGTCCGCTAGAGGCAGCTTTTTTAAATACTCTTCTCATTTTTCCCGCACTATGTTAATGTGTCCCATTAATTTAATTAGTTATTATGTTTGCCGTAGCCGAAAAACGCGACAGTGATATAATCAAGCATCACCTGCGAGCCACTTTAACTAAGCTAGAAGATAAGGAAGCTTCGCTCACCTTAGAAGGCGGGCAGAAAATCAAGTGGCCAAAAGATAAACTCCCTGCTAATCTAACAGTAGGCGAGTCTTTTTATTTGGTGGTCTCCAAAGAGATCAACACCGAAAAACAAAAAAAAGAACTAGCCCGGACAATTTTGGAAGAAATTCTAAATGAGGGATAGTAAGCTTAGTCGAAATCTCATGGCTAAGTCCAAAAAACATAAAAGCAATAAACTGACAAAGTTCTCCCATGGGATCGGCTTTGTTTTTTTTATTATTCTCATTTGTTTACTACTAACTGGTGTTTATCTTCTTGGTCTCGATTTATTTTACAAAGATCGTTTTTATCCGCGGACTTTCATCGCTGGGATAGATGTTGCTGGCCAGACCAAAAACGAAGTGCGCGATATTTTATACCCGAGGGTAGCTGCTTTCAATGCGGGATTAAAATTTGTCTACCAGGAAGAGATAAAAGAAGCAAAGCCAGACAATATTGGTGTTTATATTGATATTGAACAAACACTCGATCAGGCATATCAGGTGGGGCGGGATTCATTTACTCTGTGGGCAACTGCCGATCGAATGTCTTTACTTTATGGCAATCAGACTTCGGTCGATCTTTCATATAAAATAGATGAGGAAATATTTAATAACTTTATTGAGAAAGAACTGGCCTATGGTCGAGCTAGTCGAGATCTTAATCTGTCCTACGCGGACGGTGGTTTTACCTTAATAGATGGTGAAAATGGCGAAGGAGTGAATAGAAAGTATCTATTGGCTTTATTAACGGAGAATATTCTTATCAGCTCTACCAAGCCGATTAATATCCCAACTAGCCCGATTTACTCACGTGTAGCCCCAGACGAACTTCATCAGGCTAAATTAGAAGCGCGTCAGATTTTTTCTTTTCCTTTCCAGTTGCATTTTACCGACAAGCATTGGGAAATTTCGCTGGCGGAACTAGCTGATTGGGTGGATTTTGCGGTTAGAAGTGATGTGGAGTTGGAGGCGGTCGATTATTTAGACAAGGACAATTTCGATCTCGATAATTTTGTTCTAGTTAGTTTGGGTCGGCAGGAATGGGTGAGCAGCCAAAACGATATGGTATTGATGGCTACTCTCAATCGGGAAAAAGCGGGTGAGCGTTTGCGGACAATCTCGGAAGAAGTTAACTTATCAGCCCAGAATGCCAAACTCCAAATGATCGATGATCAACTAACGGTTTCTCAGCCGTCGGAAAAGGGTCGAGAAATGTTGATTGATGGGAACTTTGAGATCTGGGCGCGACGGGTGAAGACGAATAAGCGAGAATTAGGCTTGCTTACTCGAGAAACTGGCGCTGAGGTGACAGCTGACAATATTGACGAGCTTGGTATCAAAGAATTGCTGGCAGTGGGAGATTCCGACTTCGCTGGTTCACCATCCAATCGTCGACATAATATACAAGTAGCCTCAGACAGACTTAACGGTATTTTAATAAAACCAGGCGAAGAATATTCGTTAATAAAAAATATCGGCGAAGTTAATGCCGAGTCTGGTTATTTACCTGAATTAGTGATTAAAGAGAACAAAACTATCCCCGAATATGGCGGTGGGTTGTGTCAGATAGCCACCACTAATTTTCGAGCAGCGGTTAAAGCGGGCTTGGATATAACGGAGAGAAAGAGTCACTCTTACGCTGTATCGTATTATAATCCACAAGGGACTGATGCCACGGTTTACATTCCTCATCCCGATTTACGTTTTATTAACGATACACCCGCCTACATTTTGATCCAGACTAAGATCGAAGGGAATAAACTCTATTTTGAATTTTATGGTACTAGTGATGGTCGAGAAGTGGAGCTAGTTGGCCCCACTTATTGGGATCGTAAAGAAGATGGGTCTTTCCGGGCGAAATGGGTGCAAATAGTGCGGCGTGACGGTCAGGAAATAATGAAACAGCAGTTTATCAGCTATTACGATTCGCCGGAAAAATACCACTAAAAAAGCGTAAACAGCGTTATAAAAAAAATACCACCCACGGCTCTGTAGGCAGAAAAATCTCAAAAAGGGTTTATTAAGCGTGAGCCTAGCAAGCCTTTTAGAAAGATTCCCCCGGTGCCTACAGAACCCTGAGTGATAAGGACTGACTTAAGCCAAAACAGCACATGGTAGCATGGGATGGTTTTGTTGTCAAGGCTTTTTGCCTAAAAATAGCCCCAATGCCCCAAACTAAAAGTCTATCTAGGGTCTTAAAATAGGTGTATACTGAGGTCAATTAAAATTTTCTCCCATGATCGAAAATGAAGACCGCCTAATTTCCGCTACCCCAAAGGACGAAGAGCAAAATTTCGACTCTACTTTGCGTCCCAAAAGAATGGCGGAATTTGTCGGCCAGCAAAAAATTAAGAATAATCTCAAAGTTTTCAG
>JBDRPV010000056.1:0-9374 GCA_043826745.1 Parcubacteria group bacterium | reverse complement strand
TTATCGGGGAAAATTCGGATCCAAATCTTACCTCCTCGTTGAACAAAACGAGTCATCGCCCGCCGAGCCGCTTCAATTTGGCGAGAAGTTATCCATTTAGCTTCCATTGACTTCAACCCAAAAGAACCAAAGGCTAGTTGGTCGCCTTTATGAGCTAGACCCAAACCACGCCTTCTTCCCTTCTGCCATTTCCGGTGTTTTACTTTTTTTGGCATCAACATACGACTGTGCTAATCCTTTTTATTAGTATCGCGATCGATATCAACTGCTTTTTTCTTCGGCGCAGTTTTCTTGGTAAAAATATCACCCTTATAAATCCAAACTTTAATCCCAACAACCCCATAAGTAGTGTGGGCTTCATGGCGGACGAAATCGATATCAGCCCGCAAGGTGTGCAAAGGCATTCGACCTTCCACTAACCATTCCCGTCGTGACATATCAGCTCCATCCAATCGTCCCGCTACCATAACTTTAATCCCCTTCACTTGGGAAGACTTCATGGCGCGATCAATTGCTTGACGAGTTACGCGCCGGAAAGACATTCTCTTTTCTAGCTGCTCCGCCATTGCCTGGGCAATAACAGCTGCATCCGATTCTGGATCCTTTATTTCCTGAATATTAATATTAATTTTATCAGGATTGATTAAGAGTTTACTAACTTTCGCCTTCAGCTCATCTACGCCAGCTCCCCCCCGTCCAATAATAATACCGGGACGAGAAGAATAAATATTCAACGTGATAGCTCGGGGCGAACGCTCGATATTCATTCGAGAAACCGAAGCTGTCTTTAACTCTTCCTTGATCAGGCTTTGAATTTTTAAATCACTAATAAAATTATCACGATATTTTTTCTTATCGGAGTACCAGCGGGAGCTCCAACTCTTGACACCCCCGAGACGGAAACCAATTGGACTTACTTTCTGTGCCATATTAGAACGTTATACGCTTTTGCGTCTAAACATCTTATTTAATAATCCAGCTTGACTAGCATCCTTACCTTTCTTAATACCCTGACCCCGAGCTCGCGGTCCTTTGCCAGTTGGTGGTTTACTATCCTTATCCGTTTTACTTTCCTCGGTTTTCTTCTCGGGAACAGGTGTTTTAGTAGCTATTTTCTTCGTACTAGTATCCTTCTTCTTCCCGTTAGCTTTTTTCCCTTTTACCTTCTCTTCTAAAACTATCGTGACATGGGCTGATCTCTTCATAATGGGAAAAGCTCGGCCATGTGCTCGCGCTCGCCAGCGTTTCATAGTGGGTCCTTCATTAACTAACACTTCGGCCACCCGTAGATTATCTGCCATCATCGCAAAATCGTGAGT
The DNA here is from genome assembly GCA_043826745.1 of Parcubacteria group bacterium. GTDB lineage: Bacteria > Patescibacteriota > JABMPQ01 > JABMPQ01 > JABMPQ01 > JABMPQ01. The sequence continues at coordinate 8,055 of JBDRPV010000056.1, read as the reverse complement.
AGCAGTAGCAACGCCCGAATTAAGTAATTTAAGCACGGGACGAGCAGCTCCTTTATCAGCAAAACGTAGTTGCCGAACCGCCTCAGTAACATCTTTACCCCTTATTAACCCAGCTACCAATCGAACCTTCTGGGCACTAATATGCAAATTTTTTAGGTGAACTTTTACGGCCATCGGGATAATAATTAACTATTTTGCTTCTTCGTCGGTAGCGGGCTTGGCTGACGCCCCATCTTCACCATCGCCAGTATCGCTAGCTGCAGCCACTTTAGCTTTATCAGCTTCGACAACGGCCGCGGCTTCTTCCCGCGCAATCCGACCACCATGGACGACAAACTTGCGCGTAGGAGAAAATTCACCCAACTTATGACCAACCATATCTTCGGTAACAAAAACTGGTACGTGTTCTCTACCGTTATGCACGCCAAAAGTAAGGCCAACCATCTCGGGAAATATGGTGGATCGACGGGACCAAGTCTTGATAACTTTTTTATCACCCGGACGAACTGCTTTAGCTTTCTTTAACAGTTTAAGATCGCACCAAGGACCTTTTTTTAAACTTCTGGCCATACTATTATTTACGCTTCTTAATTATAAACTTATTCGATTTCTTATTCTTACGACGCGTTTTCCTGCCTAGAGCTGGTTTACCCTGACGCGTCTTGGGATGTACTAGACCAATTGGTGACCGACCCTCTCCACCACCGTGAGGATGATCAACCGCATTCATCGCTTTACCTCTAACTGTCGGCCGGATTCCCTTTAGTCGTTGCCGCCCAGCCTTTCCGATAACAATATTCTCGTGCTCGCGATTGCTTACCTGACCGATACTGGCTGAACATTTCTGGTCAATTCTCCGTATTTCTCCCGATGATAATTTTAAACTAGCGTACCCGCCTTCTAGCTCCATTAATTGAGCGCTAGTACCAGCCGAACGAATGATCTTTCCTCCTTGTTCACTAGCTAATTCAACGTTATGCACTATACTACCAGCCGGCATATACTGCAATGGCATCCGGTTACCGACCTTAGCTTCTATCTTTTTCTGAGAAAAAACTACTTTATCGCCTTCTTTTAATTCGCTGGGAGCCAATATATACATCTTACCTTTATCTGTAAATTCCAATAAAGCAATAAAGGCAGTCCGATTAGGATCATACTCGATGGCTTTAACCACTGCCGGGGTATCAAACTTGGCTTGCTTGAAATCAACCATCCGATAAAGACGTTTACATCCTCCGCCCTGATGTCGTACCGTTATCTGACCCGAAGCTTTACTGCGACCAGATCCCTTTTTTAATGGTGAGGTTAGAGATTTCTCTGGCCTCTTCTTAGTTAGACCACTAAAATCAGTCGTAGTAATAAAACGACGAGAAGGGGTAAATGGTTTGTAGGTTTTTACTGGCATGCTCGTACGTTACAGGTTATGGGTTATGAGTTGCCCGTAACTGGTAACTCATAACAGGAAACTATTTATTATACTCCTTCGTAAACTTGAATCGACTGTCCTTCCAATAAAGTAACAATAGCCTTCTTGCGATTCTTGGTTCGACCCAGTGTCCGTCCATACCGTCTCGCTTTTCCCTCGACGCTAATCACATTAACTCCAATCGGCTCCACACCATAAACATCTTTGACCGCCTGCTTAATTTCTGGCTTGGTCGCTCGACAATTAACTTCAAAAACGTACTTGTTCTCACCACTCAAAAACGTCGCTTTTTCGGAAATTAATGGCCTGACCAACACTCGATACGCTCCACTATCTAAACGGGCTGTCTTCTTTTTGCCCTGGCTACTTTTCTTCTTTACAGCTTTAGTAGTAGTTTTAGGTTTAGTTGACCGGCTTGATTTAGCTGGTTCTACCTCGCTTTTAGCTGTCCGCTTGACTTCCGGTTTGTCTTTTTTAAAAATTGACATAATTCTATTACTACTTAACGAAAGTCTTCTCAATTATATTCAGGGCTGGTAACGATAATAAAATATATTCATGCCGCAAAACATCGTAGGTATTTAATGAAGTAGCCAGTAGAGCTTTAACTTGCGGCAAGTTGGCGACAGATTTGACTATTATACTATCCGCTTCGGGCAAGACAACTAAGATATTTTGACTTTTTTCTAGCGGCAAAGCATCTAAAATTTCCGTAATATTCTTAGTTTTAATATCTTTTAATTTTAATTCCTCTACTACTGCTACCTTTTTATTAGCCGCCTTATCCGACAAAGCCATCAAGAGCGCTTTTCTCTTTTCCTTCTTATTTACCTTCTTGGTGAAATTACGCGCAGCCGTCGGTCCAAAAGTCACACCGCCGCCTTTCCAAATTGGTGAACGAATAGAGCCGGCTCGGGCCCGACCAGTACCTTTCTGGCGCCAAGGCTTGATACCTCCTCCTCGTACCTGGCTGCGATCTTTTGTAGACGCTATTGTTGGACGACGATTGGCTAGAGCGGCTTCTACTACCCGATGCAGAACCTCTACCTTAACGGCAATAGAAAAAATTTCCGGATTTAGCTTGATTTCCTTCTTTTTTTCTCCCTTTAAATTGTAAACCGGAACTTTACTCATGATTTAGCTTTGGGTTCATTATCTTCTTTCTTAGCAGCTGACTCGGTAACTGATCCAGCAGCTGTGATTTCCACTAACACATTTCTTGGGCCAGGAATAGACCCTTGAAAAGCTAGTAAATTATTCTCGGCGTCTACCTCTATTATCTCTAAATTCTTAACACTCACTTGGTCATGACCGGAGCGACCAGCCATTTTCATTCCTTTGAATACGTGTTGAGGGAAAGCAGCCCCGATTGACCCAGGAGAGCGTTCATCATGACGATGGCCATGAGTTTTTGGTGAACCAGAAAAACCGTGCCGCTTTACTACACCAGTAAAGCCTTTTCCCTTAGAAATAGCTATTACTTTCGCCTTATCGCCAGGCTGGAAAACAGAGGCGGTGATCTCTTGACCTAATTTATAACCATCAACATTATCTACTCGAAATTCTTTTAGATAGCGAGTACTTTTCAACTTGGACTTTTTAAGATGACCAATCAGCGGCTTGGATAACTTCTTTCTTTCCCCCCAACCTATCTGTACAGCTTGATAGGTGTCCTTATCGGCATTTTTTATTTGGGTAACTACACAGGGGCCAGCCAACACTAAAGTTACTGGGATAGCTTCCTCTCCCCGGAAAACCCTACTCATACCAACTTTTTTACCCAGAATAAATTTCATGATAGTACTTAAAACCGGCTTTTATAAGACCAGTCACCGTAGGCCTTAGAAAACCCGGTTTCGATCTGGTTTACCCAGTAAACTTAATAATATATATCCGAAAAGTAACAAGCAATAAGAAACTACTGGTTACCAATTTCTAATTACATCTTTACTTCCACATCTACTCCAGCTGGTAAATTAAGATTGGCTAGCGAATCAATTATCTTTCCTGACGGCTTTAGAATATCTATTAATCGCTTGTGTACTCGCATCTCAAACTGTTCCCGAGAATCTTTGTTCACAAAAGGAGACTTAATGACCGTTTCCCGATGTCTCTCGGTTGGTAAAGGCACCGGGCCAGAAACTTCTGCCCCTAGCCGCTTGACTGTTTCCACAATTTTAACAGCTGCCTGATCAATTACTTTATGATCATAGGCTTTAATCTTGATTCTGATCTTCTGCGCCGACAGATTGTTATTAGTCGTTTCTTCTTTCTTTTTGGCCATTAATCCAATGTGCTAAATTAATAGAGTTCACCGAAAAGATAACTAGTTATTTAGTTATCTTGGTAACAACACCAGCTCCGACTGTTCGACTACCCTCGCGAATAGCAAATTTCATACCTTCTTCCATGGCTACTGGAGCACCTAACTTAATATTTACTTTAACAGTGTCACCAGGCATTACCATTTCTGTATCCTTCGGTAAGCTTGTCACTTCACCAGTCACATCAGTAGTCCGTATATAGAATTGGGGTTTGTAACCAGCGGCGAAAGCCGTGTGACGTCCACCTTCTTCTTTAGTCAATACATAGACCTCAGATTCAAATTCAGTGTGAGGAGTGATGCTACCTGGCTTAGCTAGCACTTGACCTCTTTCTACGTCTTCTTTCTTGGTACCTCGTAGCAATAAACCAGCATTGTCACCAGCTCGACCTTCGTCTAATTGCTTATTGAACATTTCGATTCCAGTGATAACGGTCTTGGCCGTATCGTGAATACCAACAATCTCTAGCTCTTCATTAAGCTTGACCATACCACGCTCGATTCGGCCAGTCACGACTGTACCCCGACCCTCAATCGAGAAAATATCTTCGATTGGCATTAAGAAAGGCTTATCAACATCACGTTTTGGTTCTGGGATATGAGTATCAAGAGCTTCTAATAATTCGAGAATTGGCTTGCCAGCATCACCTTTAGGATCTTCTAGTGCTTTCACGGCAGAACCCTTAATAATTGGGGTCTTGTCGCCGGGAAATTCATACTTAGTTAATTCTTCTCGTATTTCTTCTTCAACTAACTCAATCATCTCGTCATCCTCAACTAAGTCTGTCTTGTTTAGAAATACCACGATAGAGGGCACGCCAACCTGTCGCGCTAACAAGATGTGTTCCTTAGTCTGAGGCATCGGACCATCAGTCGCTGAAACAACCAAAATAGCGCCGTCCATCTGGGCAGCACCCGTAATCATGTTTTTGATATAGTCGGCATGTCCGGGACAGTCAACATGAGCATAATGTCGCTTTTCTGTTTCATACTCACAGTGAGAGGTAGCAATTGTAATGCCACGCTCCTTTTCCTCGGGGGCGTTATCAATCTGATCAACTGACTTGATATTAGCTTTACCTTTGCCGCTAGCATTGATAACTTGCAAGATAGCAGCTGTCAGGGTGGTCTTACCGTGGTCAACGTGACCAATTGTACCAACATTCACATGGGGTTTACTTCTGTCGAATTTTTCTTCGGCCATTTGTTTACTCCTATTTATAGTTTTAATTAATGAATTAACTCTCTGACATTGTAATTTCTTTATAAACAGCTGTCAACAGGAAAAAGGGGGATGAGTTATGTGTTACCAGTTACGAGCTACTATTTTAATTATACCCACAACACGTAACTCATATACCCGTACCTCAACTATTCTTCTCCCATAATCTCCGCCTTTATTTTTGCCGGCACCTCTTCGTAACTACTAAATTCCATCGTATAATTGGCTCTCCCCTGCGAAATCGACCGTAAAGTGGTAGCGTAACCAAACATTTCCGCCAATGGCACTAGAGCATCAATTACCTTCACGTTGGCCTGATCAGTCATTTGTTGGATTTGCGCTCGTTTGGAATTCAAGTCCCCCACTACATCGCCCATAGATTCTTCCGGGGTAGTCACCTCAACTTTCATCACTGGTTCCAGAATAACTGGATTGGCTCTTCTAACACCTTCCTGAAACGCCATCGAAGCCGCAATCTTGAAAGCCGCTTCATTAGAATCAACTTCATGATAGGAACCATCATATAAAGTAGCTTTAACATCAATAACGGGATAACCAGCTAACACACCTTTATCCATCGCTGCCTTAGCACCTTTCTCTACTGGAGGAATATACTCTATCGGGATAACACCACCCTTAATCTCATTGGCAAATTCAAAACCCTTGCCCCGCTCAAGCGGTTCCAGTCGCAACCAAACATGACCATACTGTCCTCGACCACCTGACTGTTTAATATATTTACCCTCAGCTTCCGCAGTAGTAGTGATAGCTTCTTTATAAGCTACCTGTGGTTGACCAATATTAGCTTCCACTTGAAATTCCCGTTTCATCCGATCTACTAGAACATCCAGGTGAAGCTCACCCATCCCAGAAATAACCGTTTGTCCGGTTTCTTGATTAGTCTCTCGGCGGAAGGTTGGATCTTCTTCGGATAACTCTTTCAAAGCGTTGGCCATTTTTTCCTGATCAACTTTAGTCTTCGGCTCAATCGCGATAGAAATAACCGGTTCCGGAAAAATAATTTTTTCTAGAACAACTGGGTCATCTTCAGCGCAAAGAGTATCGCCGGTGGTTGTTCCTTTAAGACCAACAACGGCCGCAATGTCCCCAGCGTATATTTCTTTTACCTCTTCTCGTTTATTAGCGTGCATGAGCACAATTCGTCCCACTCGTTCTTTGTGACCTGTATTAGAATTCAAAACATAAGATCCTGCTTCCAATGTACCAGAATAAACCCGAATGAAAATTAATTTACCAACAAAAGGATCCGTCGCTACTTTAAAGGCTAGAGCAGAGAAGGATTCATTATCATCAGTTTTACGCTCGATCTCTTTCTCTTCATCTTTAAGATCAGTCCCCTTGGCAGCGGGAACATCGAGCGGCGAAGGCAGTAAATCAACCACTGTATCGAGAAGCTTTTTTATTATGGCTTTGCGACCATCACCCCCCAAGACAGGAAAAAACTTACTTTCCAATACTCCCTTACGCATAGCTGCGCGATACTCTTCGGTAGATATTTCCTCTCCTTCAAGAAATTTCTCTGTCAACTTATCATCAACCTCAGCAATGATCTCCAACATTTCCTCCCGATATTTTTCACAATCTTTTTTCATATCATCCGGGATATCTTTGGGCTCTGATAATTCCAAGCCTTCCTCTCCTTCATTGTAGTAAGCTTTCATCTCCAAAAGATCAACCAGACCCTTAGTATCTTCGCCCAAACCAATTGGTAGCATAATAGGGAAAGCTTTGTCGCTGAGTCGTTCTTTAATTGAATCAAGAGAACGGAAAAAATCGCCACCAACTAAATTAATTTTATTTAGAAAACAAACCCGCGGAACATTATACTTATCCGCTTGCCGCCAAACCGTTTCCGATTGCGGCTCGACTCCCATTTTGCCATCGAAAACAACCACCGCCCCATCAAGCACTCGCAGTGAACGCTCTACTTCAACTGTAAAGTCAACATGACCAGGGGTGTCAATTATATTGATTCGATGGATGTCTTTTCCTTTTTTACGCAGTGGTGACCAAAAACAAGTAGTAGCGGCGGAAGTAATGGTAATCCCTCTCTCCTGCTCCTGCTCCATCCAGTCCATAGTAGCTTCACCTTTATGTACTTCACCAATCTTATGAGAAATACCCGTGAAAAACAAAACACGCTCGGTAACAGTAGTTTTACCAGCGTCGATGTGGGCAATAATGCCGATGTTTCTAATTTTTTCTAGTGGGTATTCTCGGGGCATGTTTTTTTAGATAGTAGATTATAGATAGCAGATTTCAGATATCAGATAATCTACTATCTGACACCTATTATCTATAATCTGTAATCTAATTATCTATCTACTCTTTCCTCTTCACCACAAAATAATATATCAACGCACCAATCCAACTTGTCAGCGCAATCACCAATATCCAAACTAACTTATCGTCTTTGTTGGGGAAATCTCTTTTGACACAATCAATCAACATCAATATCCAGATAATAATTCCGCCCACATTAATTCCAATTATCAGAGCGATGAACAAGAAATAAAGTGAGAAAAACCCAGTGAAGAATAGTCCCATAACCAAAGCAACAATGCCAGCCGCCACTTCGCCGTTATCAGCTCGGACTATTTGGGGACATAAACAAAAAGCAGCTAGCCAAGCTAGCGATGATAACTTAAGGCGATTAATAGTACGAACGTTCATTCCCATTATGTTAATACCGGGCGTAGTGTGCAAAAGCCTTATTCGCTTCGGCCATGCGGTGCGTATCTTCCTTCTTCTTGATAGCCGCTCCCTGACTCTGCGACGCTTCCATTATTTCATTTGCTAACTTAACTGCCATCGGCTTGCCTTTCTTGCCTCGAGCTGCTTCGGCAATCCAACGGAAAGCGAGCGTGTTTTTACGATCGCCCTTCACTTCATAAGGAATCTGATAATTGGCACCACCGATTCGCTTACCCTTAATTTCCAAAACCGGTCCGACATTTTTTAAGGCCGAATCAAATACTTCTACCGGATCTTTCTTGGTCTTATCATGAATAATTTCAAACGCTTTATAGACAATATCGCGAGCGGCATTACGCTTACCCC